>CAIQPS010000106.1 GCA_903873715.1 uncultured Actinomycetes bacterium | reverse complement strand
GCCACTCCTGCTGCCAGAAGGACCGCTCCCAGATATTTCGCGACAGGCTTGGGCATCTCTCTCCTCTCTCGGAAGGAGAAGCCTACACCCTATGCTCCTTGCGCACCACCTTGCGGGCGCCGGAATGCCACGACGGGCTCCAATCCTTGGGCTCCGCGATGTCGTCCAAGCGGTCCAGTTGCCCGATGTTCTTGAGCCGGACGTAGATGAGCTGCCAGGCGCACGGACGGTCGGGGTCTACTTCGCAGCTGTCCTCGGTGGACCCGCCGCACGGGCCGTTGAGGAGGCGCTTGGCGCAACGGGTGACCGGGCAGATGCCGCCGTACACGGCAAGCACGCACTCGCCGCAGCCCAGGCACTTCTCCGTCCAGACGGCCTGCTCTTCGAGGAGGCCCATGAACTCGGTGTCGAGGCCCGGGTAGACCGGGATGTCCGGGAACCGCTCCGCGATGGCCTGGACGCCCACGCCACAGCCGAACGACACGATGGCGTCGACGCCGTCCACATGAGCCGCCAAGTCCTTGATGAACTCGTTCTCGCACTGGCGCTCGATGGTCACCTGGGTGAGCTGCAGCGGCTCGTTCTCCAGCTTGCGGGCCATGCGCACGGCATAGCCGGCGATGCCCACTTCGCGCTCGCCGCCCGCGAGGCACACCGTGACGCAGGTGCCGCACCCGGCGAACAGGACCTTCTGGTGGCCGGCGATGAGCTTCTTGAGCTCGGTGATCGACTTGGGAGAAGCGACGATCATTCTTTTCCTTCACTTTCCGGCGACTTCGCCTCTTCGGGCTTCAGCAGCCCGTCCCTGAGCGGGCTCGGTCCCAGAGCTTTGACCGTTTCGACGATCTCCGTCACGCGCTCGACGAACGTCGGCGCCATGGCGGCGGAGAGGTTCACCATCTTGAGGCGTTCGCCGCCCACACCGATCTCGTCCAGCATCTCCCGGATCCGGTCGGTGCGCTTGCGAGCCCGCAGGTTGCCTTCGAGGAAGTGGCAGCCGCCTTCCAGGCAGCCGGCCACCAGGATCCCGTCGATGCCCTTGAGGAAGGCGTCGAGGATGTGTTCCATCTCGATCTTGCCCGTGCAGGGCGTGTGGATTATGCGCACGTTCGCCGGATACTGGCGGCGCTGGGAGCCGGCCAGGTCCGCGGCGGCATAGGCGCAGTAGTTGCATGCGAAGACGATGACGTTCGGTTCCCAGTGCGCCGGGGCGGCTGCGCCGGCCGCCGCGGCGCTGGTGGTCATCTGCAACTCACTACTCATACGCCCACTCCGTCCACGAGCAGCTCATCGAGCATGGCTACCACCGCCTGGTCCTCCTGGTGCAGCAGCCGGATGGTCCTGGCAGGGCACGAGGCCGCGCAGATGCCGCAGCCCACGCACTTAGCCACCTGGATCTCGGCCTTGCCGAGGTCGTTGATCATGGGAGCGCCATACGGGCACACCTTCACGCAGGTGGCGCAGGCGACACATTCCGCCGGATCGACGTGGGCTACCTGCCCGGCTATCTCCAGGTGGGTCTTGGAGAGGACGGTGCCGGCCCGCCCGACGGCGGCCAGAGCGTGCGCGATGGTCTCGTCGATGAAGCGCGGCGAATGGGCCACGCCCGCGATGAACTCGCCCTCGTTGGCCAGATCCACCGGACGCAGTTTCGGGTGCGCCTCGAGGAAGAACCCGTCGGCGGTGAGGGCGCTGCGCAGCAGGCCGGACAGCACCGGGTTGGTGGCCGCCGGGGCGATGCCGGTGGACAGCACCAGCAGGTCGGGGCGGATCACCAGGTCGCGGTTGCCCGAGACGTCGTGGACGGTCACCTTGAGGCGGCCGCCTTCGTCGACCACCACGGGCTCGCCCTTCTCCGGATGGCGGACGAACATCACGCCGGCCTCTCGGGCCTGCTGGTAGTAGAGCTCGCGGAAACCGTAGGTGCGGATATCGCGGCCCAGGATGGCCACGTTGGCGCCGGGGACGCGCCGCTTGAGTTCGAGCGCGTTCTTGATCGCCTCGGAACAGCAGACCCGGCTGCAGTACGGATGCTCGTCGTTGCGGCTCTCCACGCACTGGATCATGGCCACTGTGGGATCCGCCTTGCCGGCCAGGTCCGCGGGTAGGGTCCCGCTCGCCAGGGCCGCCTCGAAGGCGCTCTGAGTGATCACGTGCGGGTTGGCGCCGTGCAGGTAGGCGGAGGTCTCGCGCTCCTGGCCGCCAGTGGCCACGATCAGCACCCCGTGGGTGAGCATGATCTCCTGCACGGGAGTGCGGATGGTGGTGTGGAAATTGCCGATATGGCCGTTGATGGCCGCAGGCGTGGAACCGAGATACACGGTGATCTCCGGGTGGGCCTCCACCTTGCCGACGAGGTCCGCGAGGAAGGCGGGGATGTCGGCACCCTCGAGGGTGCCTCGCATGTCGCGCAACCGGCCGCCGAGCGCCTCATCCTTCTCGACGAGGTACACCGGGAAGCCCTGGTCCGCGATGCCGAGGGCGGCCGTCATGCCGGCCAGTCCCCCGCCCAGGATGAGGGCGGACTGGGTGACCGGCAGCCGGCCGGTCTGCAGAGCCTTGAGATGACGGGCGCGGGCCACGGCCATGCCCATGAGGTCCTCGGCCTTCTCGGTCGCCGCCTCGGGGTCGTCCTTGTGCACCCAGGAGCCCTGGTCGCGGATGTTGGCCATCGCGAACAGGTACTGGTTGAGGCCGCTGTCGCGGAGGGTCTCCTGGAAGATGGCCTCGTGGGTGCGCGGCGAGCACGAGGCGACCACCAGGCGGTTGAGCCTGTGCTGCTTGATCATGTCCTTGATGTGCTGGAGGCTGTTGTCCGAGCACGTGTACAGGCTGGTCTCGGCGTAGGCCACGTCCTGTAGACCGGTGGCGCGCTTGGCCACCTCCTCCACGTCTATGACCGACGCGATGTTGTGGCCGCAGTGGCAGACGAACACGCCCACGCGGGGCTGCTCGTCGGTGACGTCCCGCTCCCACGGATACTCCCGCCGGGTCACCAGCGTGCCGCGGGCCGGCGCCAGTCGCTCCATGGCACACGCCGCCGCGGCCGAGGCCTGAGCCACCGACTCGGGGATGTCCTTGGGTTCCTGGAACGCCCCGGCCACGTAGAGGCCGGGCAGGTTGGTGGTGAGCGGCGCCAGGCGGTCGGTGTCGGCGAAGCCGAACTGGTTGAGGTCCAGCCCCAGCCGGCCGGCCATGTCGCGGACGCTCTCCGGCACCTGAAGGCCGACGCTGAGGACGACGAGGTCGTATTCGTCCTGCTGCTCGGCGCCGTTCTCGTCGAAGTAGCGGATGCGCGGGTTCTTGCTGCCCGGCATCTCCACCACCCGCGACGGGATGGCCCGGATGTACTTGACCCCGGCCTCGTCGCGCGCCCGGTTGACGTAGTTGTCGAACTCCTTGCCGAAGGCCCGGACGTCCATGCAGAAGATGGAGACATCCAGGTCTTTGCCGTGGGCGTGCTCCAGGGCGACCATGGCTTCCTTGGTGGCGCTCATGCAGCAGATGGAGGAGCAGTAGCCCCGGCCGCGGGCGGTGTCCCGGCTGCCGACGCACTGGATGAAGGCGATCTTCTTGACCTCTCCCCCGTCCGACGGGCGCTTGACCTCGCCGCCGGTGGGACCTGCCGCGGAGAGCATGCGCTCGAACTGGACGCTGGAAAGGACGTTGGCATAGCGGCCATGGCCGAACTCACCGCGGGAGGCACCCTGGAACTCCTCGAAGCCCGGCGTCAGTATGACGCTGCCGGCATCGAGCACCAACTCCGTCGGCTCCTGTTCGTGCAGCACGGCACCGGCCGAGCAGGCCTTGACGCACTGCATGCACTCGGAACAGAGGCCGCAGTCCAGGCAGCGTTGCGCCTCGGCGATGGCCTCCTCCTTGGTGAAGGTCTGGTGGACCTCGTCCCAGTTGCGGCGGCGCGCCACGCCCGGCTGTTCGGCCGGGGAGAGGCGCGGCTCTTTGATGACCGCGGCCAGTTCGGCGTCGCTGGGCCTGGCTTCCGCCATGGGCTCCGGATCGAATGTGACCACGTGCTTGCCGCGCAGGTAGTTGTGGATGCTCGCTGCCGCTTTGCGGCCCGCCGCTATGGCGTTGATTGCGGTGAGCGGGCCCTGAGGCGCAGCATCCCCGCCGGCGAAGACGCCGGGACGGGCGGTGGCGAGGGTGTCGGCGGTGCAGACCGCTCCCCTGTCGATCGACACGCCGTCCGCACCGGCCGCGAAGTCGTCGACGATGGCCTGGCCGACGGCGAAGACGACCGTCTCGCAGGGCACTTCGAAGAAGGCGCCCGGGATGGGCTCCGGCCTGCGCCGGCCCTTCTCGTCGGGTTCCCCGAGCTTGTTCCGCTGGAACTTGACCGCAGCGACCTTGCCACCGGCACCGATGATCTCCACCGGAGCGGCCAGGAACTCGATCTTGACCCCTTCGGCCAAACCTTCCGAGATCTCCTCGATGGTGGCCGGCATCTCTTCGCGGGTGCGCCGGTAGGCGATGGTGGCTTCCGGCGCTTTGCCGTTGACGGAGGTGAGGCGCAGCGAGGCGCGCGCCGAGTCGAAGGCCACGTCGCCGCCGCCGATGACCACCACGCGGTCGCCGACCGGCATCGGCCGGCCCAGATTGAGTTCCCGCAGGAACTCGACCGCCGAGACGCAGCCTTCGAGGTCGTCACCCTTGACGGGAGCAGGCGCGCTCGTCTGCAGACCGGGCGCCAGGAAGACCGCCTTGTAGCCCTGGTCGAAGAGGCCGTCGACGGTGAAGTCGGTGCCGCACCGCTGGTTGAGGCGCAGGTCGACGCCCAGGGCGCATATCTGGTCGATCTCCCGCTGCAGGACGTCCTGGGGCATGCGGTGGTCCGGGATGCCCACCCGGAGCATGCCGCCCGCCACCGGCAGGGCCTCGAACACCGTGGTCGCGTAGCCGTACTGTGCAAGGTCGCGGGCGCAACTCAGACCCGCGGGCCCGCCGCCCACGATGGCCACTCTCTCGTCGTGCAGGAGCGGCAACTGCGCGGGCAGCCCCGCCGGAGCCCCATGGTCCACCGCCGCGCGCTTGAGCGCCGAGATGGAGATGGGCTCGTCGACCATGCCCCGGCTGCAGGAGGTCTCGCAGGGATGCGGGCACACCCGGCCGCAGACCGCCGGGAACGGGCAGGTCTCCATGACCAGGTCGTAGGCTTCCTTGAACTTGCCCGCGCCGATGAGAGCCACGTAGCCCACGGCGTTGACGCCCGACGGACAGGCGGCCTTGCACGGCGCCCGCCCCTCGCGCTTGGATATCCCGAAGACGTTCGGTATGGCCTGTGGATACGGCCTGAAGATGGCCTTCCGCTTGCCGAGCTTGCGGTCGAACTCGTTGGGTAGCTCCACCGGGCAGGCTTCCACGCAGTCGCCGCAGGCATTGCACTTGACCGTGTCGACGAACCGCGGCTTCTGGTCCAGCTTCACCTTGAAGTTCCCCGGCTCGCCGGAGATATCCGCCACCTCGGCCATCGTGATGATCTCGATGTTCTTGTTGCGGGCGCACTCCACCAGCTTGGGCGACAGGATGCACATGGAGCAGTCGCCGGTGGGGAAGGTCTTGTCGAGAGCAGCCATCCGGCCGCCGATGGCCGGCGAAGGGTCGGTGAGGTAGACCTTGAAGCCGCTCTCCGCCAGGTCGAGCGAGGCCTGGATACCCGTGATGCCCGCGCCGCAGACGACGACCGCGCCGACCTGCTCCTTGGCGCCGCCCGGGCCGCCGTTCGGCGCTCCGCCGCCGCCGTTGCCGTACGCGGCGCTCATCGTGTCACCTCCGCCACGCGGGGCTGCTTGTCAGGGTCGAGCCCCTTGGACCGCAGCAACGGGTGGGGGTCGACGAACAGGCTGCCGAGAGACAGGTCCTTCGGCGCCGCGCCCATCGCTATCCCCAGGAGTTGGGTGAAGTAGAAGACCGGCAGGTCGTACCGGTGGCCGCGCTTGGCGGCGATGTCCTTCTGCCGCATGTCCAGGTTCAATTCGCAGAGCGGGCAGGCCGTGGCGATGCAATCGGCACCGGCCAGGCGGGCCATCTCCAGGATGCGGTCGGAGAGGTCGAGGATGATCTCGGGATCGGTGATGGAGAAGCTGGCGCCGCAACATTCGGTCTTGTGCGGCCAGTCCACCACGGTCGCTCCGGCGGTCTCGAGGAGCCGGTCCATGAGCGTCGGGTCCTCGGCGTCGTCGAACTGGGTGACCTCCGGGGGCCGGGACAGCAGGCAGCCATAGTAACAGGCGACCTTGAGACCGGACAGCGGCCGCACGACGGCGGCCTCCACGTCGGCTTCCATCTGGCGCCCGAGGATCTCGAGCAGGTGGAGCACCGGCGTGGCCCCGTCGTAATGGGCCCCTGTGGCCGCGGCCACACGCTGACGCACGACCGGGTCGGAGGCGATGTGATGATTGGCCATCTTCAGCCGGCTGTAGCAGGAGGCGCAGGCGACGGCGACGGTCTTGCCCGCCGCCTTCTGCAGGTTGAAGGCCGGAAGGGCGTCCGCAAGCAGCGGGTCGGAGTTGTGCGCAGCGGTGGAGCCGCAGCAGATCCAGCCCTCCATCTCGGGCATCTCCAGGCCGACTTTCGCCGCCACCGCGGAGGTGGAGCTGTAGAAGTCCTTGGCTGTCCCATCCAGGGAGCAGCCCGGGTAGAAGACGTAGCTCATCGGGAGCCTCCTTGCTGACCGGAGGTACCCTTGGCGTCGCCGGCCTGGGCTGCCGCGGCGGCGACCGCCTTGCGGAATATCTGTTCTCGCTTGGCCTTCTCCCCCACCCGCTCGCCGAGCAGCGGCAGCTTGCCTTTGGAGAACATGGCCGGGGCCTTGTCCATGTCGTCGAGGAGGCGCCGGGTGCGGAGCTTGAAGCTGGCCATGAGGCTTATCTCGTGGATCCGCCCCCGCTTGCGGACGGTCTCCAGGAAGATCTCGTTGAAGACCGGCACTGCCGTGCCCTTGGCGGCCACGCCCTCCCTGCGGCCGATCTCCCGGAGAGCGTCGTTCATCGCCGGGATGTCCACCTGCTGCGGGCAGCGCGTCACGCAGGTGTGGCAGGAGGTGCACTCCCAGATGAAGCGGTTGCCCAGCGCCGAGCCGCGCTGCCCCGTCTGCACCAGCCGCACCAACTCGTGCGGCATCAGGTCCGCGCGGGCGGCCACAGGGCAGCCGCTCGAACACTTGGTGCACTGGTAGCAGGCCATCGGCGAGGCGCCGCTGGCGGCCCTGACTTCGGCGGCAAGGCCGCCGCCCACTTCGAAGATCTCGACGGTAACGGCGGCGCTCTGAGGGGCGGCGCCGCCCGCCTGGGCGGCAGCTGCGCCGGTCGCCGGAAGGGTCTCGGTCACTGGAGTCATTTCTTCGCCTCCGATGCGGCCAGCACAGACAGTTTCACGGCGCTGACCTTGCGATACACGTCCTGCGGCGCCCGCACCTCACCGTCGACGGTGAGAAGGTCCTGGACCTTGATGCCGAACAGCCGCTCGTTCTCCTCGAGATAGCCGCGGATGAGACGCCAGTCCTTGTCGGTGAGCGGCGAGAAGGATCCGCCGTTCAGCTGGCCTTCCACCACCTGGCCACGGGGGTCGCGGATGTAGATGGCCCCGCCGCTCGCCAGCGAGAACAGGTTGCTGCCCGGATACGGCGACGGCAGCGGCGCGATGCCGCCCTGGGCGTCGAACTCGACACCGTTGAGCACCACGAAGCCCCCACCGTTGAGCGGGTCCCCGGCCATGAACGACTCCGCGAGGAAGTCCAGACAGGTGCCGTTGATGACCACCCGGGGCCGCCCCACCGCGTTGATGAGCGGCCGGCCGGCGCCGTTGCCGAGGACGAACACCTCGCCGCCCTTGGCCCCGTACATGAAGGTCTGGCCGACGTCGCCGTAGATGACGAGCTTGCCGCGCTTGGCGATCTGGGCGATCTGGTCCTGGGCGTTGCCGTGGATGTGCATCTCCAGGCCGTCCATGCCGCTGGCCGTGTAGTCCCCGTTGGAGCCATAGAGGTCTATCCGCACGCCGTCCGTGGCCGGGCCGAGGCCCACGCCGTGGAAGCGCTGGCCGCGCAGGCGGTAGACGATGAACTTCCTCCACCCCAGCTGATACGCCTCCCGGAGGAGGATCGCGTCGCAGTCGTCGCCTTCCGGCGGGAAGCCCTCAGCATCGATGCAGAGCACTTCTTCGCCGGTCTCGGGAGCGGCTGACCGGTCGCGGGTGCCCAGGTCGACGCGGCGCCAGAACCTGTTCCCGGGCTCGCCGAAGGCCGGCGCCGAGTCGAACAGTTGGTCGAGGCTCTCCTCGAGCACCTGGACCACGGTCGCCCGCGACTTGTCCCCGGTGGGGTAGCGTCGGTCGTGCAGCCTCGTCAGCGTCTCGACGGCCGCCGTGATGGCTTTCGGGCTGTCGGCGGCGGCGATCACGGCGTGGCAGAAGCGGCGCAACTGGCCGGCCGGCCAGTCGGCCATCTGCATGGCCTCCGCGAAGAGCCCGTCCACGTCGCCGCGGCGCAGTCTCTCCCCGACCTCCTCAGCGCTGAGCGTCTCCACCGGGCAACCCGCCCCGGACGCGTCGAGCACCTCGTCGTCCGCCAGGTCGCAGCGCACGCAGCCCCGCTCCACCTTGACCTCGCGGCCGAACTTGTCCGCGCAGGTGAGGACCAGCTTGCCACTGTCGCCGTTGGCGCCCGGCTGGATGGTGAAGATGAAGGCCCCGCCGTCGCTGGCCGAACCGCCGCGGGCGTTCCAGTAGCGGTCGGCCACCGGGGAGAACCGCTTGTCCTCTTCGGCCAGGCTGCGCAGCGTGGCGTCGATGGCCTGCTTCTCCGAGCAGATGAGGCCTATCTGCACCTCGCCCGTGTCGCTGAGGGCGAAGACCTGGGGCCGCAGCATGGACGTGTCGGTGATGCCCATGAGCTGCAGCTTGCTGTCCTTGTTGCGGGCGATGATGAAGAACCAGGGCCCGTCCGGCGACGCGTGGATGTGGGTCGCCGCGATCTGCCGGTAGATGTGCTGCTTCTCGGGCGGGAGCTGGTCGAAGTCGTGCTCCGTGGTCGGGGCGAGGGCCTCGATGATGTATTCGAGCGGGTACTCGTAGACCCGGTCCCATAGGTCGAACAGCTGCGCGGCCACCTCGGTGTCGGTGAGGAACTGCTGACGGATGTTCCGCTGCTTCAGATACTCAGAGACAGAGTGGTAGTTGGCGAAGTCGCCGTTGTGCACGAGGGCCTCGTTGAGGCCCACGAACGGGTGCGCCCCACCCGGGTGCCAGACGCGGCCCTTGGTGGGATAGCGCTGGTGGGCGATCCACACGTGGGCGCAGAAGTCCTGCAACTGGTAGTACTCGACGTTCTGCTCGGCGTAACCCACGCACTTGAATATGAGCAGGTTGCGCGAATGCGACAGGACGAACGCCCGCTTGTCGCCCAGCGACGCGTAGTACTCGTCGTTGAGCTTGTAGGAGTTGCGCCACACGAACTCGTCCTCGAGGGCGCGAAGCTCCAGGCCGGCGAGGCCGGCGGTCTTGGCGAACTCGGCCAGCACGGCGGGCTTGACCCGCACGGCATAGCGGTGCACGTCCGGCGGGCAGACCTCGAGGCCCACCTCGCGGTAGTCGGTGACATGGGGCTGCCGCACAGAACTGGCGACATCGAAGAACGGAAGGACGTAGTCCTTCTCGAGCTGCGCGTGACACTCGGGGTCGAGGAGGGCGATCTGGAGAAGGTAGTGGCTCTCGAGTTGCTCCTCCGTGAGCCCCAGCTGCTCCGGCACCAGGCCGGCGGCGGCGATACCCCCGCCCTTGCCGTTCCCCCGGTTCTGCATCTGCTTGGACGGCTCGTAGATGAACTTGCCCTTGACCGGCACCGTGCACGCGAAACCGGTGACCCCGCACCCGCCCTCTTCGACGGGTTCGCCCGGGACGGCACGGTCGGAATAGACGGCCGACCTGCCGGCGAGGATCTGCTCGGCGAGATCCGGGGCCGGCGAATGACGGTGGCTCATCGTGCCACCTCCTCAGCCTGTACCGGAGCGCCTGCGCGGCCTGCGGCCGCTCCGGCGCCCGCCGCGGCGTCGTCCGCGATGTAGCACAGCACGTCGGAGCGCCCGCGCAGTTCCCGGATTGACTTCATGCCCAGCCGGGTGAGCACGTCGAGCATCTGCTCGCGCCAGGCGTTCTGGAGGTTGATGAGCCGCTGGGTGGACCACTCCAGCCCCATCTGCTCCACGAGTTCGGGGTCCGTCGTGGCGATGCCGCGCGGGCACCCGCGGCCGGACTCGCAGCACGCGCAGCGGACGCAGCCCAGGGCCACCATCTCCGGCGTGCCGATGACCACGCCGTCGGCCCCCAGTGCGATGGCCTTCAGGGCGTCGTAGGCGGTGCGGATACCGCCCGAAGCGATCAGGGTGATCTGGTCGCGGATGCCTTCGGCCACCAGGAACTTGTGCACCTTCGGGATGGCGTACTCGATAGGCATGGCGATGTTCTTCTTGGCGATGTCCGGCGCGGCCCCCGTGCCGCCGTAGCTGCCATCCAGATGGACGATGTGCGCCCCGGCGTAGAAGCTGCCGACCGCCACCATGTCCACGTCGGTGGGGGTGGAGACCTTCACGCTCACCAGGCAGGTGGGGTTCATCTCCTTGATCCAGTCGACGTGCTTCTTGTGGTCCTCCACGCTGTAGACGCTGTGGAAGGGGAACGGGCTGAACAGGGCGTTGCCGGCCACGGCCTCGCGCATGCGGGCCACCGGCGGGGTGTTCTTGTCGCCCAGAAGGTGGCCGCCCAGGCCGGGCTTGGCGCCTTGGGCGTACTTGAACTCCACGATGCGCACCCGCTGGATGGTCTCCTCGCGCACGCCGAACAGGCCGGTGGCCACCTGGGTGATGACGTGGTCGTCGTAGGGGCGCAGGCGGTCGTGATAGCCGCCCTCCCCCGTGCAGGTGAAGCTGTTCCAGGCGGTCATCGCCCGGGCCTTGGCCAGGATGGTGTGGATGGACACCGAGCCGAAGCTCATGCCTCCGCCGTACACCGGGATGTCGATGTGCACCTGCGGACGGCCGTCGCCCCGATGGTTGAGGTCGAGACTCAGGTCGATCTCATTGGGATCGACCGCCGCCGGGACGGGCCGGCTCTCGTATCCCTCCACCTCGAACGAGAAGACCAGCTTGTCGAAGCCGCCGTCGGTCTCGCCACGGCGGCACTCCAGGTGCTCCGGCGGGGTGTGCCCGGTCTCGGCCATGTGCCACGTGGAAAGGATCAGGTCGCTCGACCAGCGCGGGTCGCCCATGCAGTCCACGGTGGGGTTGCGGCGGATCACCAGGGCGTGGTTGGGACACTGGTTGATGCAGGAATCGGCGCACTCGGCACAGTCGGGGCCGACACAGTACTGGTCCTGCGGCCTCAGGGTGAAGGTGTAGCCCTTCGGCTTGATGTGCACCCCGTACTTGCACACTTCCACACACCGGCCACAGCCCTTGCACGAGGCCAGGCGGTCGATCTTGTACTTGCCCAGCGCGTTACGGTACCTGTCGGGCGCCGGCTGGACCTGGCGGTCGACGCGTTCCTGCTCCCAGTCCGTCATGACAGCACCTGTTCCGGCGAGACCCGGCAGAGATCGCCGAACGCCTCCCTCTCGATGTCCTCCATGAAGATGGCCCGCCCGGTCTCCCCTCTGAGGCGGCGGGCTTCGCGGATGCCCATGGCTCCCAGCACTTCGAGCAACTGACTGTGCCAGGCGCCCATGAGGTTCACGATGCGCTGCGCGCCGTACCCAGGCTCCACTGCCGAGATCTCGCAGGGGCAGGCGTTCGGCGTACAGCAGCGGGTCTTGTCTCGGCACACCCGGCAGCCGAGCGCCACCAGCAACGGCGTGTCGAGGGCGATGGCGTCCGCACCGCAGATGATCGCTTTAGCCATGTGCTCTGCCAGGGCGATCCCGCCGGACACGATGATGGTGACCTCGTCGCGGATGCCGGCGGCCACCAGCCTGCCGTGGATGGCGCGTAGCGTGTCCTTGAGATGGCGTCCGGGCGCCCCGTCGGCGAGCGTCTCCCGGCCGTGCTGGTCGGCGATGACTTCGAACACCCGCATCCCGACCTTGGCCAACTCCATGATCCGGTCGGCGGTGGACGGCGTCAGCGTCATGCGCACAGCCACCACTATGTTCGCCCGGCTCTCCTGGAAGATGTGGAACATCCCCGCGACCTGTCCGCTATCGGTGAGATGCACCATCCGAACGTGGTCGAGTTGCTCGCGGGCGCGGTCGAAAGCCGACCATCCGGCGGTCTCGCCAAAGAGCGGGGCCACGTACGGGAGAAGTTGCGGATCCAGCTCCCCGACCTCTTCCACGGGGATCACGGCCAGCGTGCCCAGGTGCTTGGCCGCCAGGGCCCGGGCCTCGGCCAGATGCTGGCACTCCACCTGCCAGGCGGGCATGTCGAGGATCACCGGCAGGGGCAGTTCGATGAGCGGCGACGAGGGTGTCAACAGGCTGCCGTCCGCCCCGAAGCGCAGCCGCATGGGCTTGGGCCCGATGTCGACGGCGGTGGAGATGTATTCACGCCCGTGGATACCGTCTCGAGTGGGCCGCACGATCTCGGACATGTCGGTCCAGATGGAATCGAAGCCGTAGCCGTAGAACTTGCCGCGGTAGCCGGCCCCCGACACGGGGATCTTGCCGCTGTCGGCCTGGTTCCAGGTGGTCAGGAGGACGTCCGGCTTCCAGTAGTCGTCCCCCATGTCGAGGTATCCCGGGTTGATCGAGACGCTGAGCAGGCCCTTGGTGCAGCCCTGCACGCAGGAGAGACAGGCCTTGCACTCGTCGAGTGTCACCACCGGCGACTCCGGGTCCCGGTTGTAGGCCGCCTCGCTCTTGTAGACGTTGTAGAGGCAGCGCAGCTTGACGCAGTTGGTGCAGCGCGAACAGTCCTCGCGCCAGTCGACGTTGCCGTACTTGCCTACCCTGTGGAACCGCGGCGGCGTGGGGACGACATGGACGTGATAGCGCTCGGGCATGTCGTCTCGCCCCTATCCGAGCCCGGCCGCTTGGATCACCTGGGCGGCCAGCTCTTCGCAGCCGCTCGACAGGATGTGGATGCCCCGCACCCCGGCGATGCCCTTGAGTTGGGCCGCGGCCTCGGCAGCCATGGCCACGCCTTCCTTGCCCGGGTCGGACGCGGCCGCTACCCGGGCGACCACCTCCTCGGAGATGGGGCCGTAGGTCTTGCGCTGCCTCAGGGTCTCCCCCTGCTCCGCGCTGGTGAGCGGGAGTACGGTAGCGATGATGGCCACCTTCTGATCCAGACCGGCGGCGCTGACGGCGTCCATCCACGCGGAGAAGGCCGGCACGTCGAAGACCGGCTGGGTGAGCAGGAAGTGCGCGCCCGCCGCGATCTTCTTCTTGAGCCGCATGAGGTTCAACTCCATGGGCTGCAGGTGGGTGTTCGCCACCGCCCCGATGGCCATGGCCGGCAGGTCCAGCCCGGCGACCATCCGCTCGAACTGGGTGGAATCGATGTCGTTGGCGGATGCCGCCTCCGTGCTGACCCCGAGCGACTGGTGGTTGCCGGTGACACATAGGATGCCGGCGGCGCCGAGCACCGAAGCTCCGAGCGCGTCGCTCTCCAGTGCGATGCGGTTGCGGTCCCGCGTGGTGATGGTCACCACGGCCTCCCGTCCCTCGCCGGTGAGCACGGCCGCGCAGGCAAGGGCCGAACCATGCACGGCGTCCGGATTGTCGGCCACGACCACCGCGTCCAGCGCCTTGGGAAGGACGGCGGAGAGCTTGGCCACGGCCTCCCGGTCACCGCTGTGCGGGGGCGCGCACTCGGCCGTGAGGACCGGCCGCCCCGACGCCAATGCCTGAAGGAAACTATTCATCGTTGTCTTCCTCGCTCGTATCCACTTGCTGATAAGGGTCCTGGGCGGCTTCCGTGACGGGAAGGTCGAGAGGGGTGGGGGTCAACCGGGCGAGGGTCGCGAGCACCTCTGCGCGTATGGCCGCGATACCGGTCTGGGCGGCCGCCGCGTCGTACGCGGGGCCGGGCCTGCCGGCGGCGAGCGCCATGTCCTCGGCCGCCGTGCCGGGCAGGTGACACAGAAGGAGCCTGTCTCCCCCGAGCCCTATCTCGTCGAGGATGCCGCGGACATGATCGACGCGGCGGGCACAGCGCTTGCTGCCCTCCAGGTGGTGGCAGTTGTCCTCACTGCAGGCGACCGCGCACACGAGCCGAGCCCCCGACTCGAAGGCCTTGAGCACGTGCTCCGGTTGGAGCCTCCCCGTGCACGACACCATGACCTCTTGCACGGGGAGCGGCCAATCGAAGCTGGGCACGTTGGGCCGGGAGTGGTTGGCCGACTCGGCCGTTGTGCTGGGGCGAGCGCAATTCGCGCAGACGAAGACCGTGACGACGGGCGACGCGGCGGCGGCGGGATCGGTCTGGCAAACAAACGATGGAGCAGCCATCAGACCGGACATCCAGGAACATATCGCACTGGCTACTCCTCCCTCTCGCCACTCCGCGGCGCACGCACTCGGGACTAGTGAGAGTAGCAGCTGATACTGTTTCAGTGATTAGCCATACGGCCAAGTCTATGGTCATGCAAAATGGCCGATTGGCCATACGAGAGCGGCTACGGCGGCCCTCCGGGGCGGCGGCAGGCTCGTCAGACGATCAGGCCAGCGCTGAGATGCCGGTCTCGCCGGTGCGGATCCGGAGACATTCCTCCATCTCGAGGACGAAGATCTTGCCGTCCCCGATGTTGCCCGTGCGGGCCCCGCGGGTGATGGCGTCGACCGCCTGCCAAACGTTGTTGTTGCCCACGGCCAGTTCGACTTTGAGCTTGTGGAGGAGCCCGGAGCGGTCCACATGGCTCCTGTAGACCTCCGCGACACCTTTCTGCCTGCCCCGGCCCATGCAGTCCGACACGGTCAGAAGGTTGATCTCCTCCTCTTCCAGCGCGGCGATCACGTCGTCCAACCTGTCCGGCTGGATGATGGCGATGATGTACTTCATGACCCTGGCTCCTTGTCGACCGCCTCGTTGGCCGCCAAAGGACCCCCCATCCTCCGGCAGTGCTCTAACCGACGATAGTGTATGCGGATTCGCGGTGCTGCGTAAGGTCGAGGCCGATGTTCTCGTGGTCCGGCGACACCCGCAGGCCGACGACCCGGTCGACCAGCTTGAGCAGCCCCCACGACACGACGAACGAGAAGGCCCCGCAGATGATCATCGCGAGGAACTGGATGAGCAACTGCTTGGCGTGGCCGTATGCCAGTCCGTCCGCTCCGTCGGGGTTGACGGCCGTCGTGGCGAGGATCCCGGTCATGAGCACGCCGAACATCCCGCCCACCCCGTGCACTCCGAACGCGTCGAGCGAATCGTCGTAGCCCAGGCGGGCCTTCACCCACACTACCGAGAAGTAACAGATGATCCCGGTGAGGAAGCCGATGAGGATGGCGCCGGCCGGGGTGACGTACCCGGCGGCCGGGGTGACGGTGGCGAGGCCGGCGATGGCGCCCGATATGATGCCCAGGGCTGTGGGCCGCTTGCTCAGCACCCACTCGAGCACGGCCCAGGCCAGCGCTCCGGCGGCAGCGGCCATATGGGTGGAGATGAAGGCGGAGACGGCCAGCGTGCCCGAGGTGAGAGCGCTGCCGGCGTTGAAGCCGAACCAGCCGAACCACAGGAGAGCCGCGCCCAGGATGGCGAACGGCAGGTTGTGAGGCGGGGAGATCTCCGGGTAGCCGCGGCGCCGGCCCAGGACGAGCGCGGCGGCCAGCGCGCCGGTGCCGGCGCTCACGTGCACCACGATGCCCCCTGCGAAGTCGAGCGCGCCCATCTCCTTGAGGAAGCCGCCCGCGCCCCAGACCCAATGAGCCATCGGGTCGTAGACGATGGTGGCCCACAGCACCGAGAAGAGCAGGAAGGCGCTGAAGCGCATGCGCTCCGCGAAGGCGCCGATGATGAGGGCCGGGGTGATGACGGCGAACATCATCTGGTAGACCATGAAGAGCTGGTGCGGCACGGTGGCGGCATAGTCGGGGTTGGGGGCCAGTCCCACCCCGTGCAGCCCGGCCCAGCTCAGCCCGCCTATGATGCCGGCGTGGTCAGGACCGAACGACAAGCTGTACCCGAACGCCACCCACTGCAGACTGATGACTGCCACGAGCATCATGCACTGGACCATGATGGACAGGATGTTCTTGCGCCGGACCAATCCGCCGTAGAAGAAAGCCAAGCCCGGAGTCATAAGCATGACCAAAGCGGTGCTTATGAGCAGCCAAGCGGTATCGCCCGTGTCGATGCTCGTCACGTGATCTCCTTGAAGAAGGGGCCCCGTCAAAGTGTAGGCCCGCAGAGGCGTGACGGCTTATCGCCTAACGTCCAAGCCGGAGGCGGGTTTGGCTATACAGATGGAGCAGCGAGACCGGCGGCTGCCGGCCTCGCTGCCCTTCCATGTGCCGGGGAAGCGCTGCGGACCTGCCCTTCCCCGTATGCGGCGCTACCTGATGGCGGAGACTCCCGTCTCGCCGGTGCGGATGCGGACGCACTCCTCCATGTCGAGGACGAAGATCTTGCCGTCTCCCACGTGGCCGGTGCGCGCCCCGTTGGCTATCGCGTCGACCGCTCTCCACACGTCGTTGTTGTTCACGGCGACCTCCACTTTGATCTTGTGCAGGAGACCGTTGCGCTCCACGTGGCTGCGGTAGACCTCGGCCACGCCTTTCTGCCGCCCGCGCCCCATGACTTCGGACACGGTGACCAGGATGATCTCCTCCTCCTCCAGCGCCGCGATCACTTCGTCGAGGCGGTCCGGCTGGATGATGGCGATGATGTATTTCATATCGACCCCTTCTCCCAGACTCTAGCCGACGACGGTGTATGCGGATTCGCTGTGCTGCGTGAGGTCGAGGCCGATGCTCTCGTGCTCCTGGCTGACCCGCAGGCCCATGACCTTGTCGATCACTTTCAGAAGGATCCACGAGAGGACGAACGAGTAGGCGAACGAGGCGACGATCGCGACGATCTGCCACAGCACCAGTCTGCCTCCGCCGTGGAATATGCCGTCGCCGCCGAGCGGGTTGATCGCTTTGGTGGCCCAGAAGCCGGTAAGCAGAGCGCCGAGCATGCCGCCGATGCCGTGCACGCCGAACGCGTCCAGGGAGTCGTCGTAGCCGAGCTTGCCTTTCATGAACATCACCGAGGCGTAGCACACCAGACCGGCCAGGGCGCCGATGCCGAGCGCCCCGAGAGGCGTGACGTAGCCCGAAGCCGGGGTGACCGCCACGAGGCCGGCGACAGCGCCCGAGATGGTACCCAGGGCGGTGGCGCGGCGGGTCCGGATCCAGTCGAGCCCTGCCCACGCGACGGCGGCGGCAGCAGCGGCCAGGTGGGTGGCGGCGAAGGCCGACACGGCCAGCCCGTCGGACGCCTGGAGGGCGCTACCGGCGTTGAACCCGAACCAGCCGAACCACAGAAGGGCGGCGCCGAGGATGGCGAACGGCAGGTTGTGGGGCGGTGACGTGTCGGGGTAGCCCTTGCGCTTGCCGAGGACCAGGGCTGCGGCCAGGGCCGCGGCGCCGGCGTTGATATGGACCACCGTGCCGCCGGCGAAGTCCAGAGCGCCGAGGTTGCGCAGGATGCCGCCCACGCCCCACACCCAGTGAGCCATGGGGTCGTAGACGATGGTCGCCCAGAGGATGGAGAACACGAGGAACGCGCTGAACTTCATGCGCTCG
>CAIQPS010000105.1 GCA_903873715.1 uncultured Actinomycetes bacterium | reverse complement strand
GCCGCCCGGATCGCCAACCTCGCGTGGGCCATGCACCAGCTGCGTGGCGACCACCGGACCAACCTCCGCCGGATCAAGGCCCTGCAGGCCTCCGGGGCGCTCCACGATGAGGCGTACTTCGGACGCCTGGTCGGGGGTGCGGCATGAGCGGCGAGCTCCGCGGCGTGAGCGGGCTCCTGCCCCTGGCCGCGATCTACAGCTCGTACCAGGGCGAGTACGAGGGGCTCCGCTGGGTGCAGCGGCGAACTGATCACCACGTCGCCATCCTGCAGATCACCGACACCGAGACCTGGGCGGGTGCCGTGATCATGTTCGAGGACGGCCGCATCGGCTTCTGTGACCTCGACAGGCTCAGGGTGGCCGAGCCGCTGGACCATCCCATCATGCAGGCCCTGTACCGCGCGAAGGCGGGTGCCGCATGACGGCCACCGTCGCGGAGTACCTGGGCAGCGTCCGCCGCTTCTACTGCCGGTACATCGCGTTCCCGTCGGAGCACGAGCCCGTGGCCGTCGCCCTCTGGGTGGCCCACGCGCATGTGGTTGAGCGATCCGAGACCAGCCCCATCCTGGCGATCACGAGCGCGGAGATGCGGAGCGGCAAGACGCGCGTACTCGACTGCACCGAGCTGCTCGTCCCGAGTCCGTTCCGGGCCGTCACCCCGTCCGAGGCCGTGACGTACACGGTGCTCTCGCAGCGGCCCCGGCCGACGCTCCTGCTTGACGAGGTGGACGCGATCTTCGGGCCGCGGACCGCCGACAAGTACGAAGGGCTCCGGGCCATCCTCAATGCCGGCACCCGCCAGGGGACGCCCGTCCCGCGCGTCAAGCTGGACGGCCGCACCCGTAGCGTCGAGTACTTCGATGTCTTCGGGCCCAAGGCGGTTGCCGGCATCGGCAACCTGCCGGCGACCGTGGCGGACCGCTCCATCCCGATCCGTATGAAGCGCCGCGCACCCGGTGAGACCGTCGCAAGGTTCCGCACCCGGACCGCGAGGGCAGAGGCCGAGGCGATCCCGCAGCCCGACTGGACCGCCCTGACGATCCCCTCCGATGCCGAGGTTCCCGAAGACCTCAACGACCGCGCCGCGGACGGCTGGGAGCCGCTGCTCTGCATCGCGGACCTGGCCGGCGGATCCTGGCCTGCGATGGCCAGGCTGGCCGCCGTCGCGCTCTCCGGCGAGGACGAGGCGCCCATCTCGGTCGGGATGCGTCTGCTGGCAGACATCCGGGATGTCTTCGGCGGGACGGACCACCTCCACACGTCGGAGTTGCTGCGCCGCCTCCACGAGCTGGAGGATGCGCCATGGGCCGACTGGTACGGATCACCGCTCACGGCCCGCGCCCTGGCCAAGCTGCTGGACCCGTACCGCATCGGCCCTGCCCAGCGCCGCGTCCGGGGCGAGAAGTCCCGCGGCTACTTCGCCACCGACTTCACCGATGCGTGGGCGAGGTATGGCCTTCCGGCAAGCGGGACAAGCGGGACAAGCGGGACACCTGACCCGGCCGACACGGACGAGGCGCCCATCTTCTGGCCTCCACGGACACCCGCCGTCCCGGTTGTCCCGGATGTCCCGGTTCCTGCAAGGCAGGATGAACCCCAGCCCGTCACCGTCTGGGACCAGGACGCCCCGCTGTGCGAGGTCGAGACGTGCCGCCGGCGCAAGCGTGCCGTGCCAGGCAGAGCCGGGACCTTCGTGTGCACCTTCCCGCACCAGCCCGCCGGCACTCCGGTGCCCGTGCCCGAGATCCTGTGAGGTGATGGAGATGCCGGATCGCCGCACAGCCGACCCATGCCCGCGGGGGGAGGGGGTACCTCGTGGATCGTGACCACCCCACAGGACCCATGTCCAAGGCTTCTCACCGCAATGGTGGTGCCGGATCGATCGGTACCCGAGGAGTGATCCTGTGACCGTCTCCCACCGCGGACCCGCGGCCCCGACCCACCGGTCGACGGAGTCCCGCGCGTTCGGGCGTCGCGTCGGGTCCGAGTACGCCATGGAGCCGCACCACCGGGAGCTCCTGCGCCTGGCCGGCGAGGCCCTGGACCGTGC
>CAIQPS010000104.1 GCA_903873715.1 uncultured Actinomycetes bacterium | reverse complement strand
GATCCGCCGCTGACGGTGATATCGCCCACCACGAAGCCGGTGACCGACTCGCTGAACGTGATGCTCACCGGGACCGGTGAGGTGTTGGTGGGATCGGTGGTGGTGGAGGACAGGGTGACCGTCGGGGCGGTCTTGTCTAGGGTGAAGCTGATGGCCGAGGCGGTCGTGACATTGCCGTTCTTGTCGGTCGCCTTCGCGACCACGTTGTAGGTGCCTTCGTTCTGGTTGGCCCAGGTCGGCAGCGACGTCGAACTCGTCCACGTGACGGAAGACCCGCCGGTGGTCGCTGAATGAGTCGTGGCGAGGTTGGTCGAACTCGTCCAGCGGGTCCCGTTCCAGAACGTGCCGTCAGAGGCACGCTCCAGGGTGAACGTCGTCGAGTTGGCGTTCAGGCCGACCCCGTTGGTGTTGTCCGCGACGGAGCCGGTGAAAGAGCTCGGAGCGGCCGCCGCGGTGTATGACGCGCCACCGGCCGGGCTGGTGACCGACAGGGTCGGTCCGGTCGAGTCCGGAGTGTAGGTGACGGTGATCTGGACGTAGTCGACGTATGCCGTCTCCGAAACCGCATTGCCGCTGCTTCCCGACGCGGCCGAGATGGTCGCCTGCAGCGACACACCGAAGTTGGCGGCGTTGATGTCCGCCGGGGTAAGGTCGCTGAGGCCCCAGGTGTCGGCGCCCCCACCTAGATCGTTGGCAGTGCTGGTCGTGCTCCAAACAGACCCGCTCTTGGCTGTCCCGACCCTCGCCCCAGCTCTGATCAACTGCACGGACGCGTCGGACACCGACCCGCTCCCGCCCACCGAACTCGTGAACGTGGAGTAGCGGTCGACGGTCACAGTGATGCCGTTGATGACGGCGCCGGTGGGGATGGCGAACCCGAAGTTGGTGGCCGTCAGGTACTGGGAGGTCCCGTTGGAAGAGGCCTTGCTGGTCGTGGAATACGAGGCGCTCGCGTTGTTGGTGTCGTTCGCGGATATCGCCGCCGATAGACTCGTGGAGCCATAGCCCCAGACGAGAGTGCCGCCGCTGGAGTCGCTCGCGCCGGTGGTGGCGTACTTGGCCGAGGTGTCGGCGGACGCGCCGGTGACCAGGACGAGGGCAAGGGCCACCACGGCGGCCATCATCACGGCCGCCGGGTACGCATGGCGCCAAGCCCAACCACGGTTCACGCCCTAGATCCTCCACAGTCCAGACGTGCTTGTAGCCCGGCTGACCCCGATCAGACTTCAATCGCGGATCACCAGGACCGAGCACTCTGCGGTGCGGTCTCGCCGGAGCAATCCCGGCTCTCGCTGACTTCGCCGTCGACCCCTCTCCGGGCGAAGTGCGCGCGATTTTACAATGGCCCGCTGAAACCGCAAGAGTCGACGTGTACGCCCAAAGGGAAACGTGAGTGGACGTCGAATATATGTGAGTTCTGCACTCTGAGGCAAAAACTCCTGCTAGCCGAAAGCTTCGTGGCTCGCAGATAGTCGTCTCGTGAGCCGAGAAAAAAATCGACCGCGTGAGGGTCTTGAAGCGGTTTGGCTCGACCAGTCTTGGCCGATCAAAGAGCGCAGAATCTCAGCTAACGCTTTACTAGAGCTATACCCTTAGGGCAAGCGCCACTCGACGCGGTGTGCTCAGGCGCCGATGTACTTGGCGTAGAGCGCTCGGGCCACCTTCTCGTCCCGGGTGCCCCGGATGATGGTGCGGCCGTCGTAGAACACCACCAACTCCTGCTCGCCCACGGAGAAGCGCAGCATCTGCGGACTGCTCTCGACAGGGCCGAGCAGCCTCAGACGCTCCTCGATCTGGGCGAGCGGCATCCCTGTGGACGTGGTGTCCCAGATCTGCACCGCGTTCTGGCCACAGAGGCTCGTCGTGCGCGTACGGGCAGGTCCCTCGAGAAAATCGTACGTTCCGTTGCAGGCCGGACAGTCGGGATCGGAGAAGCCGGCCAGCGGTAGCGATTCGAAGGAGCGGGCCCACAGGTCGAACACCAGGAGGTCCCGGCTCACCGGAGCGACGCTCTCATCCGCGATGATCACCTTGAGCGCTTCGGCCGCCTGGAGAGAGCCCGTCACCCAGGGGGCCGAGTTCACGACCCCGGCGGTGTCGCAGGTGAGGGTCCCCCCCACCGGGGCACTGTGGACGAGACAGCGGAAGCAGGGGCGCCCGCCGGGCAGGAACGTGGCGGTCATGCCGCCGGAGGCGATGGCCCCTCCATACACCCACGGGATCCCCAGCTTGAGGGCCACATCGTTGATGAGAAATCGTGCCTCGAAATTGTCCAGCGCGTCGACGATCACATCCGCCCCCTCGACGAGCCGCGCGGCGTTCACCGGACTGAAGTCCGCGACCGCTCCCTCTACCTCCACCTGAGAGTTACCCTCCCGGAGATGGCGTGCAGCTGCTTCGGCTTTTGGAAGGTTGGCGGCGATGTCCGCCTCGGTGTAGAGGCCCTGCCGCGCCAGGTTGTGGATCTCGATGAAATCCCGGTCGATGACCCGGACCTTGCCGACGCCGGCTCGCACCAGAGCCGCCGCGCTGGTGGTGCCCAAAGCCCCGCAGCCGACCACGACCGCGAAGCCTGAGTTCAGGCGGCGTTGTCCCTCGGCCCCGATCCCGGGGAAG
>CAIQPS010000103.1 GCA_903873715.1 uncultured Actinomycetes bacterium | reverse complement strand
TCTCCTTGACGGCGGTCGACGGGTGGGAAGCGGTGGGCGCCGCCGCGATAGCTGCGGCGCCCACCCGTCTTCTCCTAGGATCGAAGCAGGACCACTACCGAAGCAGCGCCCTACTGGGCCGCGGGCGGCATGAATCCGATGAACTCAGCCACGCCGTTCATGATCCGGGTGAGCGGGAGCGGCCGGTAGAGGACCCGGTTCACGCCGAACCGCGCCTTGCCGCCGAAGTAGCCGTCACCCTCGATGGTCTTGACGTCACCGGGGTTGGTCATGCTCTCGATGGCCGTCTGCACGGCCGTCGGGTCGGTGGAGGCGGCTTTCTGCATCGCCTGCACCATGATCCACGGCATGTCGTACGCGTGGATGCAGTCGGAGACGAACCCGTCGTTGGGCCACTTGGCCTTCCAGGCGTTCATGATCTTGGTCATGCCCTCGTTGGGATGGGTCACGTCCGGGCTGTTGCAGAGGACGTCGGTGAGCATGGCCGGGTCTTTCACCGTCGCGATGATCACGTCCGCGCCGAGCGGCGAGTTGGACACGAACACGCCTTTGAAGCCCATCTGGCGGGCGGCTTTCAGCTGGTCGTTGGCCTGGCCGCTGACCATGGCCCAGATGACGTCCGGCGAGGCGGACTGGAGTTTGGTCATCACCGGGGTGAAGTCGGTGGTGCCCCAGGTCCATTTCTCGGTCGCGACGATCTGCATGCCCTTGGCCGTCGCCTCGCTGGTGAGGCTGGTCACCATGCTGTCATAGCCGATGTCGGGCACAGACAGGGCGATCTTCTTGGCGTTCGGATAGGTCTTGGCGATGTAGTCCAGGTCGATCGGCTGGGTGTCGTCATGGTTGATGAACGGCCGCACCTGGAGGTTCTTGTCCGCGGACACGTCCTGCGGAGCGCCCGGGATGTTGGAGCCGGCCTGGGCGTAGAGCACTCCGGCCGGGCTCGTGACCTGATAGATGGCCGCCATCTCGCTCTCGAGGAGGCCGCCGATGATCAACTGCACCTTGTCCTGGTTGACGAGCTTGCTGGCTGCGGTGCCGGCGCCTTCCGCCGAGCCCTTGCTGTCCTCGTAGAGGATCTCCAGCTTGTAGGTGTCGTTCCCGATCTTCACTCCGCCCGCAGCGTTGACCTCGTCCGCGTAGATCTCCCAGCCGCGGGTGAACGCCAGCGATACGACGGAGAGCGGACCGGTGAGCGGCATTATGGTGCCGATCTTGAGGGTCTTGGCCGCACCACCGCCTGCGGCGGTGGTGGCAGGGCCTGCAGTGGTGGCCGGTCCAGCCGTGGTGGCCGGGCCTGCGGTGGTAGTGGTCTCTTCCGTGCCCCCGCATGCCGCCACGGCGAAGATCATCACCGCGAGGACCGCGAAGACACACAGCAACACGAGGATCCTATTGCGCGCCATGAAGGTTCCCCCCAACTCTTTGGCTATGCCTTGGCTGCTTTTCCCGTCAGGTTTGCCGTGAACGTCCGACGCTCTGCTTTCCACCTCCCCAAGTCCTGAAGCTCTTAGATGCGCATATCAACAGAACACAACGGGGTCCGCAAGTATCCGAAAGTATGATTGTGAGCGGCGCCCGCTCAGCCGGCCGCCGCCACTTCTTGCCGCACCGCATGCGCGATGGCCGTCCGGCTGCGGGCCCCCACCTTCGTCCCGATACTGTGGATATGCTTCTTGACCGTGCACTCCGCGATGAACAGGGAGTTCGAGATCTGGCGGTTGCTCTCCCCGGCTATCAACCGGTCGAGCACCTCCACCTCGCGCTCGGTGAGCGTGAACCGTTCCTGAAGGAACCCGCCCCACGAGCCCGCGAGTTCCTCCCGGGGCTGAAGGGTGATCAGGCGGGCCGGCGCGCCGTGGTCGAGGAGCAGTTCCTGGGAATCCACGCGCACCCCGAGACGATCGGCCAACGCCTCGGGCCCGGCGAGAGTGAACCCAACGAAATCGGGGTCTGCGGCCGCCTCCATCCCCGGCAGACCGCGCTCGCCCGAGGAACAGACCCGGCGGGCGATGTCGTTGCAGAACAGCACCCGGCCCTGCGGGTCGCAGACGATGACCCCCCTGCCGGGCGTCGACGAGACCACGGATTGCAGCCCGGCGGTGACCATCCGCTCCAGGTGATTCCCCACGAACGGGGCGATGAGGTCGAGGACGGCTATCTCCTCCTCGGAGAACGGGTCGCGCTGGCGGGCGCGGTGCAGACAGATGGCGCCCCGGGTCCCGTTGTTGGGCGAGAGGAAGGCCACCAAGTCGTAGTGGATCCCGGCGCTCTTCAGGAAGTCGTTGTAGAACTCGGTGCTGACGAACGAACTGTAGTCGACCACTTCCATGAGGTCGGAGACCGAGTAGGGCGGCGCGCCTGCGGCCGTGGCCCGGCTCCGCGTGACGTAGGCGGGCAGGCCGGTGGGGTCGAGGGCGCTGTAGTAGGCGGCGTAGCGCCGGGGCACGTCCGGGTCCTGGTTGTGCACCACGAACTGGAGGCCGCCGGTGAGAGGATTGGAGAGGATGAGCACCGCCTGCTCGGCGTTCACCTCTGCGGTGATGAGTTCGAGGAGGCTCCGGCAACCGGTCAGGTCAGGCGTGGCCTGGCTGATGTCGCGCAACGTGCCGAGCACACCCAGACAGCGCTCGGGACTGACCGCGCGCTTGCGGGTCGCAGGCGGTAAGAACGGCGGACCAAGAGTAGGAGCTTGAGCCATATCCCCCCAGACTGGCAAGAGCCCCGGTCATGCAAGCCCGATGGTACATCCGGGCAGGCCACCGCGTCCAGACACGGCGCGGCGGTCCGGAGGATCCGGACCGCCGCGCCGAACGGCCTTCCGCAGTTACAGACACCGGCCCCCACGAAGGAGCCGGCTCAACGGGATCAGGCTCCCGTGTACTCCTGGATGGTGCCGGCCACGGGCACTTCCGGGGCGGTGACGTTGTCGACGAGGACCAAGTCGAAGCCCTTGCCTGGGTCGTTGAGCGGGTACTTGTCGCTCTTCCGCCACTGGCCGAGGACCAGAGGGGACTTGTACACGTTCTCGACGATGTGGCAGGGACCGAGCTTGAACGGCGGGGTGGAACCGACGACCGGAGCGGAGAAGTCGATCAACCCGGCTATCGTCATGAGCTTGGTGGCCTTGACCGCCGTCATGATGGCCTCTTTGTCGTCCACACTGGCGGTGCGCTTCAGCACGTCTGCCGCCCAGTCGAAGACGAGGAAGTGCAGCAGAGGCTGAGTCCACTGCATCTTCTGCGTGGCCTCGAAGTCGTCGGCGAACTCCTGGCAGGTCTGCCCCAGAAAATCGGACTTGAACGGGTGCTTGGGCGACCACCACACCTCGGTGCTCAGGTTGTTGGAGATCGCGCCCAGGGCCTCGACGGACTGCGGGAAGAGCAGGGCCTTGGTGTAGGTGGTGATCTTCGGCTTGTAGCCCTGCTGGGCCGCCTGCTTCCAGAAGTTCGTGAAGTCCGGCGGGATGAACAGGCCCATGCCTATCTCTGCGCCGGCCTTCTTGAACATGGCTATCTGCTGGCTGAAGTCTTCGGTGCCGTCCTGGAAGGGACCCGCATCGACGACGGTGAGGCCGGCTTCTTTGAAGATCGGCGTGTACAGAGGCCGGAGCGCGTTACCGTCGGCATCGTTGGGGAACATCATCGAGACGATCTTGTTGGTGGAGATGTTCTTCCATGCATCCAGCATGGAGGCCGCGACGTCTTCGGCACCCCAGAACACGTGGTAGGCCCATTTCAGCGTCGCGCTCAAGTCGCCCTGGGTCTGCGACCCGAGCCAGGCTTCCCAGGGCGTGTCGCAGGTGAGGCAGGGAGTCCCAGCCGCTTCGCACTGAGCCGAGACCGGAGCCGTCGTGTCCGGCGTGGACGCGGCGACGACCATGTCGACTTTGGTGTTGTTGATGAGGTCTCCGGCCACCTGGGCAGCCCGGTTGGAGTCGGACTGGCTGTCCACGGTGGTTATCGTGATCTTGTGGGCCTTGCCGTCACCACACACGTAGTTGTCGCCGAAGGCCTTGGTGGCCCGCTCGGCGCAGTACTTGTCGGGAACGCCGAACGAGGCCAGCGACCCCGTCAACGGAGCCACGAACCCTATCTTGATCTCCCGGCCCGCCTCCGGGCCGGCGCTGGCCGCAGTGGTGCTGCTGCCTGGGTTGGTCGCCGCGGTGGTGCTCGGAGCGGAGGCGGTGGTCTCCGTGGATGCAGGCGGTGCTGCCGTGGTGGTGGTCTCCCCACCGCCGCATGCGCTGAGTACCCCGCCTAGCCCGCCGGCCGCACCCACAGCGGCTCCGGTCAACCCCGCGATCTTGAGGAATTCTCTACGACTGTACGAACTGCCGCTCATTCAAACCCCCTCTCGGAGTCAACGCCCACGCCATCACTCTACGCCGCGCCGCCTCCCCCGTCTACGAGCGGGAAGAGATCCGGACGACGAGCTACGAACGGCGGCCGGCGAGCAAAGACGGCGATCAACGGAAGACGGACGCGGCATGCTCGATGAGCCTCAGGAGCACCGGTGGATAGACCCCCAGCAGGAGCGTGGATGCCGTCAGGAGGACCAGTGCCGCCACGGCTACCCGGTCGGCCGCGCGCCGCCCCGCGGACATGCCGCCGGGTGAGGTCGCGAGCGCCGCCGCGTAAGGCGCCACCTCCAGCCGGTACATGGTGATGATCACCCGCAGATAGTAGTAGAGGCTCATCGCACTCGTGAGCGCGAACACAACCAGCAGCCCCCACTGCGCCGCCCCCGCGCCGGCCCGGAAGATGAAGAACTTGCCGATGAAACCGGCTGTCAGCGGCATCCCGGCCAGCGAAAGCAGGCTGACGCTGAGGACGAGCGCCAGAGCCGGCCGCCGGTGCCCCAGCCCCCGGTACTGCGAGAGCGCCTCGGGTTCGCCTTCCGCGTGGGCGAGCACGGCGATCACGCCGAAGGCGGCCAGGAGGGCCAGCGCGTAGATCGTGAGGTAGAAGGCGACGGCCACCGTGCCCGCGCCGCGCGCGCCGCCTGCCGCACCCGAGGAGACCACCGCCACCACCAGATAGCCCAACTGGGCGATGGACGAGTAGGCGAGGAGCCGCTTGAGGTTCTGCTGGAACAGGGCCAACAGGTTACCGGCGAGCATCGAGGCATAGGCGACGACACTGAGGACCACGACGAGCACCCCGCCGCGCTGCGGATCGAGGGGCGCGAGAGACTGCAGCAACACCACGAACACGGCCGCCTTGGATGCCGCCGCCAGGAAGGCGATGACCGGGGCCGGTCCCCCCTGATAGACGTCCGGCGTCCACATGTGGAAGGGGACGAGGGCCAGCTTGAAGCCAACTCCGGCGAAGACAAGGGCGAGGCCGGCCTTGTACGCGGCGGCTTCCCAACCGGCGAGCCCGGCACCGGCCGAGGCGACTTTGTCCAGCAGCATAGTCCCCGAGACGGCGTAGACCAGGGCCATGCCGAAGAGCAGCATCGCGGAGGTGACGGCGGCGAGCACCAGGTACTTGAAGGCGGCCTCCACGGCCTGCGGCCGGCGGCGCGGGTAGGCGATCAGCCCGTAGAGAGAGACGCTGAGCACTTCCAAGCCGAGGAAGAGCGAGGCGAAATGAGCCGACGCCGCCAGGACGGCCCCACCCAGGGCCCCCAGGGTCAGGAGGGTGTAGAAGTCGCCGAACCGGCGCTCGGTCCGCCCGAGGTATCCGTATGAGAGCGCGACCACAGCGAGAGCCACGACCACCAGCAACCCGATGAAGTACAGCGACACATCGTTCATGCGCAGGAGGGCGGTGGCCCGGCGGTCTTCCGCCCCGGCGACGAGGACGCACGCGAAGGTGGCGGCCAATCCGGTGGCGGTGAGGCCGGCCAGAAGCAGGTGCCGGTGATAGAAGGCGGTGGTCAGCATCACGACGACCGCGGTGGCGGCCAACGCGATGTAGGGGCTGAGTACCAGGAGGTGGGCGTCGCTCATGGCTGGGCCTCGGTGGCCGACGAGCCGGGCTCCGGCGACTGCATGGCGGGCGCCGTACGCAGCAGGGAGCCGGTGGCGGCATCGGTGGTGCGGATGAGAGTCTGCGGATAGAGCCCCAGCCACAGCAGCACGACGATAGCGACCACGAACATGAGGATCTCCCGCGGTGCCAGGCGGGCCGGCGTGCCGGGCTTTGACTCGCCGCCCGGCCCGTGGAACACCCTCTGCACCAGCCAGAGAGCGTATATGGTGGAGACGATCAACCCCAGCGACCCCACGATCGCCGCCGGCCGGCTCACCGAGAACGTGCCGAGCAGGATGAGGGACTCGGCCACGAAGTTGCCCAGGCCCGGCAGACCCAAAGCCGCCATCACCAGGAACATCCCGAAGCCACCGAGGGTGGAGAGGCGCGCCCACAGACCCCCCATGCCGCCGATATCGCGGGTACCGAGCCGTTCCTCGAGCACCCCGGCGAGGATGAACAGCCCGCCGGTGCTGAACGCGTGGCAGACGATCTGCAGGATCACGCCCTGGAGGGCGATCTGGTTCCAGGCGAACACGCCCAGGAGCACGAAGCCCATGTGACTGACGCTCGTGTAAGCGACCATCCGTTTGAGGTCGGTCTGGGAGAAGGCCATCACGGCGCCGTAGAGGATCCCCGCGACGCCGAGCCCCATGGCGATGTAGCGGATGTCGGACGCGGCCTGCGGGAACAGGGGGATCAAGAAGCGCAGGAACCCGTACGCGCCCACCTTGATGAGCAGGCCGGCGAGCAGCACGCTGCCCGCGGTGTTGGCCTGCGAATGGGCGTCGGGGAGCCAGCCGTGGAGAGGGACTGCCGGCAATTTGACGGCGAACGCCGCAAAGAAACCGAGCATGAGCAGGCGCCCGGTCCAGCCGGAGATGCCGCTGTTGACGAGCTGCAGATAATCGAAGGTGTAGGTGCCGGTCTGGCGCCCGTGGATGAAGTACAGCCCGACGATGGAGATGAGCATCAGCAGCCCGCCGGCCTGCGTGTAGATGAAGAACTTTATGGCCGCCCGGCGCCGGCCCTCGTGCCCCCAGAGGACGACCAGCAGGAAGAACGGGATGAGCATCAGCTCGAAGAAGAAGTAGAAAAGGAATAGGTCGAAGGCCATGAAGACGCCTGCCAGTGAGGCCGCCGCCCACAGCAGCATGAAGTGGAAGAGACCGGCGCGCCGCCGCACCCCACGCCACGAAGCAAGCACCGCGACCGCGACGATCACGAACGTGAGCATGAGCATGACGAGGCTGAGGCCGTCGGCGGCCAGGTGGAGGCGGATGCCGGCCTGAGGGATCCAGGGGACGTCGAGTTCGCTGAAGAAGGGGACAGGTTCCACGTAGATCGACCGGCTGGGGACCGCGGCGCCCCACATGTGGTAGTGCTGCGCCCATAGCCCGACGGCCAGGCCCAGACCGGCTACGGCCGAGGCCAGCGCCACCCAGCGACAGGCGGCCGCGCTCCAGCGGGCCGCCACCCAGGCCACGATGCCGCCGGCGAAGGGGATGGCGAGTAGGAACACCAGGCTCATCGCAGCAACCCCACCGCAACGAAGACCACGATGCCCAGGGCGGCGGCGGCCAGGTAGTAGCGGAGCCGCCCATCCTGAGTGCGCCGCAGCAGCCCGCCGAGCGCGGCGGCCGGCCCGGCGATGCCGGACACCAGCCGGTCGATCCAGTCACGCTGCCCGTGGTGGGCCAGCCAGAGGAACGGACGGACGAGGGCGACGTGGTAGAGCCGATCGAAGCCCCAGCCGGCGAGTGCCGCCCCGGCCAGCCACCGGAAGCCGGGCCGGGTGACGAGGCTGCCCGCCACCGCCGGTCTGCGGCGGCCGAACAGCACCCAGGCCAGGTAGACGCCGGCGACCGAGACGATCGCGGGGATCAGCGTGACCGCGATGGCATCGAGCAGACCGCCCGCGCGGATGCCGGGGACCGGCAACGCCGAAGCCATGAAGTCGGTGAACAGCGACCAGCCATGCCAGTGCACGGGCAACTCGATCCATCCGAGGACGACCGATCCGGCCGCGAGCGCGACCATCGGCCAGACCACGAGGCGCGGGAACCGGGTGGCAACCGGAGCAGATCCGCGCCGCTCTCCGAAGAACACGAGGAACACCAGCCGGAACGAGTAGAGCGACGTCAGCAGCGCCCCCACCACGCCGGCCAGCCACAGCCAAACGCCGCCGTGGACCGATGTGAGCGCCAGGTCGACGATGAGGTCCTTACTGAAAAAGCCTGCCGTGACCAGCGGCAGGGCCGACAGAGCTGCGGCGCCGATGAGGAACAGCCGGAACACCACCGGGATGTCGCGGCGGAGGCCGCCCATCTTGCGGATGTCGTGCTCCTCGTCCATGGCCTTTATCACCAGGCCGGCGGACAGGAACAGCAGGGCCTTGAAGAAGGCGTGGGTGAGGAAATGGAATACGGCCGCCGACCAGGCCGCGACGCCCAGGGCCAGGAACATGTAGCCGATCTGGCTGATGGTGGAGTAGGCGAGGGCCCGTTTGATGTCGTTCTGGGCGAGGGCGCTGACGCCCGCGTAGAGGAGCGTAGCCGCGCCGATGACGGCGACCACCAGCCGGGCGGTGGGAGACAGCTCGAAGAGGACGTGCGTCCGGGCGATGAGGTAGACACCAGCGGTGACCATGGTGGCGGCATGGATGAGCGCGCTCACCGGGGTCGGACCGGCCATGGCGTCGGGGAGCCAGGTCTGCAGGGGAAGTTGGGCAGACTTGCCTATGGCCCCGCCCATGAGGAGCAGCGCCGCCGCAGTCGCGACGGCGGCGCCCTGCGCCCACTGGCTCTGCGCGGCCGCCATCGCCCCCTGGATGTCGAGCGTGCCCAGCTTTGTGAAGATGAGAAGCAGCCCCACGAGCAGGGCCGTGTCGCCGACGCGGGTGACGATGAAGGCCTTCCGCGCCGCCGCCCCGTTCGCCCGTTCGCGATACCAGAACCCTATGAGCAGGAAGCTGCTCAGCCCCACGCCCTCCCATCCGACGAGCAGGAAGAGGAAGTCGCCGGCGAGCACCAGGATCAGCATCGAAGCGATGAACAGGTCCATGTAGGCGAAGAAGCGCCGGTAGCCCTCGTCGCCGCGCATGAACCGGGTGGAGTAGAGCAGGATGAGGAAGCCGACGAAGGTGACGACGAGGGTCATCACCAGAGAGAGCGGGTCGAGATGGAAGGCGATGCGCGGGGCGAAGGCACCTATGCGGAACCAGGTCCACATGACCTGGTCGTAGGCGTGGGTGGCCGGCGGGGCGACGAGGAACGACACCGCCGTGGCGATGGCGACAGCCGCAGCGGCGCCTGCCGGCGCCGCGCCGATCACCGCGATGGTCCGCCGCCCCATCCTGTGCCCGAAGACGACGAGTACCGCGAAGCCGAGGACCGGCAGGAACGGTATGAGCCAGAGGACGTGCTGCATGGTCAGTCCTTCAGCTTCCGCAGGTCGTCGACGTCGAGAGTGTTGAAACGCCGGCGGATGCGCAGCGCCAAGGCCAGCCCCACCGCCACCTCGGCGGCGGCCATGGCGAGTATGAACACGAACATGACCTGCCCGTCGGCCTGCCCCCAGCGGGCGCCGGCAGCCAGGAACGCCAGCCCGGCGGCGTTGACCATGATCTCGATGGAGGCCAGCACGAAGATGATGTTACGCCTCACCAGGACGCCCAAAAGACCCAGGACGAACAGGACCCCGGCCAGGCCGAGGGCGTAGACGGGATCGACCGCGCTCATGGGCGGCCTCCCTTCTGCCGCGTCCGGCCCGGCGCGCCCGAGTCGGCTGCGCCGGCCGTCTCGCCGTCCTCGGAGTCGAGATCGACGGTCAGGTGGTGAGCGGCCACCAGCCCGGCCAGCAACAGGATGGACGCGAGCTCCACCCCGAGCAGGTACGGTCCGAACAGGGCGATGCCGACCGCCTTCACCTGCGCGGCAGCTTCGCCGGCCGCGCCGCCCACGCCAGCCGCGCCTCCCGCCGCGGCGGCCCCGGCCGCCGTCCTTCCGGGGACCCCGCCCCTCGCCAGCAGGTAGACCACCTCCGCCAGCAGCGCCGCCGACAGCACGCTCGGGACGATCCAGGCCCGGGGCCGCATCCAGTCCCTTTCCCGCGCCTCTTCCGCCCGTCCGGCGTCGATGAGCATCAAAGCGAACAGGAACAGCACCATGATGGCGCCGGCGTAGACGATCACCTCGAGAGCGGCGACGAACGGCGCGCCGAGCACGTAGAACACGAGGGCGAGCGCCAGGAACGACACCACCAGATACAGCAGGGCGTGGATGGCCTTTCGCCGGGTGATGACCATCCCGGTGGCGATGACGGCTACGGCGCCCGCGATGTAGAAGAGCACGGTCACGGCCGTACCCCTTGCGCGCGCGCCGGCCGGGAGGCGGCGCTCATGGCCGCGCCGTGCGTCATGGCTGCGCCGCGCCTCATGGCAACAGGCTCCGCAGGTCCACGGGCGGGCTCTCGTTCTCGGCCTCGCCCTTGTCCTTGCCACCGACGGCCACCCCGGACACCGCGTAGAAGTCGTAGTCGTGGAACTTGCCTGGGCCGGAGATGAGCAGGTGCTCCTTCTCGTAGACCATGTCCGGGCGGCGGTACTCGTTCATGTCGAAGTCGGGGGTGAGCTGGATGGCCTTGGTGGGACAGGCCTCCTCGCAGAACCCGCAGAAGATGCAGCGCGAGAAGTTGATGCGGAACCATTCCGGATAGCGGCGGCCGTGTTCGTCCTCGGTGGCCTGGAGGGCGATGCAGCCGACCGGGCAGGCCACGGCGCAGAGATAGCACGCGACACACCGTTCGGCGCCCGCCGGGTCGCGGGTGAGGACGATACGCCCCCGGTATCGCGGAGGCAGGGTCGGCTGCTCCTCGGGGAACAGGAGGGTCTCCCGGCGCCGGAAGAGGTGCGGCAGGATGGTGGCGACGGCTTTCAGGGCGCTGATCATGTGGCGAGGATGACGGCAGCCGTCACGAGCAGGTTGATAAGCGTGAGCGGCAGCATGACCTTCCAGCCGAAGCTCATGAGCTGGTCGTAGCGCACCCGGGGCAGGGCCGCCCGCACCACGATCACCACCAGGATGAGGATGGACGTCTTCAGCAGGAACCACGTCCATCCCGGCAGGATGGGGCCCAGCCAGCCGCCGAAGAACAGGACGGTCATGAGGGCCGAGACCAGCGTGATCCCGAGATACTCGCCCACGTAGAAGATGCCGAACTTCATGGCCGAGTACTCGGCGTGATAGCCGGCGACCAGCTCGCTCTCGGCCTCGGGCAGGTCGAACGGGGTGCGCCTGGTCTCCGCCAGGCCGGCGATGAAGAACACGACGAAGCCCACGAACTGCGGCCCGACGTACCACAGCCCGCGCTGCCCCTCGACGATGGTGCTGAGGTCGAACGAGCCCGCCATCATGACGACGCCCAGCAGGGACATCCCCATGAAGACCTCGTATCCCAGCAACTGGGCCGCCGCCCGCAGACCGCCGAGGAGTGGGTACTTGCTGCGCGACGACCATCCGGCCAGCGCCACGCTGTAGACGCCGAGCGACGACATCGCCAGGAAGAAGAGCAGCCCGACGTTGAGGTCGGCGACTGCGAACCCGGACGTGAGCGGGATGACGGCAAAACTGGCCAGCACCGACATCAGGATGATGGCCGGAGCGGCCACGAAGACCGGCCGGTCCGCGAACGGGGGTATCCAGTCCTCCTTGCCGAGCAACTTGACGGCGTCGGCCAGCACCTGCATCTCGCCCATGACGCCCACCCGGTTAGGCCCGTAACGGTCCTGGAGTTGCCCGAGCAGCCGCCGCTCGACCACCGTGAGCCCGCCGGCCATGAGGAGCGGCAGGAGCAGCATCACGACCACCTCGATGATGTGCCAGGCGGTGTCAGGCATCGCCGGCCTCCTCGGTTCGCGGGTCGCGCACAGCTACGCCCTGCTCGGGGCCGCCCTCCGGGGCGGTGGGCCGGGCCGCGTCGCCGGCGGCCCTGCTGATGCGGGCACGGAACGGAGGCAGCACGCCCTCCAAGCCGGGAAGCCCGATCGGGACAGCCGCGATACCGGGCGGGAGGCTGGGGACGATCTGCACCGGCAACGTGAGCGGAGCCCCGCCGGTCTCGACCACGGCGGTGTCACCGCCGGCCAGGCCGAGCGACGCCGCCGCCTCGGGGCCCAGCCCGACGTAGGGCTGCGGCGAGCATCCCGCGATGCCCGGCGCCCGCGAACTCATCTCCTCGGAGCCGAAGATGTGATGCACCGGCACGATCAAGTCTCCCTCGCCCGCCCGGCTGTGCGGCAGGGGCATCTGCAGGAAATGCGGCACCTCGGAGCCGTCGTCCGCCTCGATGAGACGGACGCCCATATCCCCGCCGGGCAGCGGGTGGTCGGGACCGTGCTGGAGTTTGTTGATGGCCTGCGCCGAGTTCCAGCCGGGCGCCCAGAAGCGCGGCACGATGGGCGAGGGCGGAGCCCCCTGATAGCCCTCCATGCTGAAGACCAGCGGCGACTGCGGGTCCTCGAGCGGCTTCGGCTCGAATACCGTCTCGTCGGCATGAATGGCCGTGCGGCCGCTGTAGCGGAGAGACTGGCGGGCGATAGCCATCCCGGATACCCGGTAGGTGGCCGGCGGAGCCACCGAGAGGAGCGGGGCGAAGACCGGCATCTCCGTGGCGATCTCGGCGGTCAACTGGTCGATGAGGCGCGGGTAGAGCAGCCCGGTGGGGCCGGGCCAGGTCTCTCCGCCGCCGGCATCGAACGACACGGCGGGCACCTCTCCCGGAGCGGGTGCCGGAGGCCAGTGAGGGAGCCCGGCCGCCTGGAGCGACGCGTGCGCCCCGAGTGCGGCCGCAAGGTTGGCGAACCAGCGCAGGCTGCTGTGCACCCGTCCACCGGTGGGGAAGACCTGGTAGAAGCGCTGCGCCCGTCCCTCGTTGTTGACGAACGTGCCGGTGCTCTCGGCGTAGGTGGCGACGGGCAGCACGACGTCGGCGGCCTGCGAGGTGCCGCTCTCGGTGTGGTCCATCACCACCACGTGGCCGCAGGCGCGCAGGAACCGGTCGACGTCGGCGGCAGGGGCCCGGCGATACAGGTCGTTCTCCAGGATGAGCGCGACATCCACCTCTCCCCGGGAGGCCGACTCGAAGGCTTCTTCCAGGGTGCCGCCGCCCATGAGGCTCATACCCAGGCTGTTGCACTCCGGCACGACCAGGCTCAGTTCGGCGACAGCGCCCTTCGTATGGAGCGACCAGGCCAGGTCGGCGGCGGCGCGCAGGATGTCCTCGCTGCCGCTGCTCACGCCCGACACCACGATGGGGCGCTTGGCGGTGGCGAACGCCTCGGCGATGGCCGTCGCCTGCGCGGCCGACTCGCCGGCAAGACCGGGAACGGCGGGCACGTGCGGGTCGAGCAGGTGGGCGGCGTGGAAGGCGACACGGGCCAGGTCGGAGGGTGCGGCGTGGTAGGTCTGCACGGCCAGGCGGTCGAGCTTGGTCTCGCGCACGTTGAGGACGTGCAGCGCCGTGGGCGACTCGTGCACCAGTTCGCCGACGGCGGCATCGTTCCAGGCGGGGATCTTGAGGGCGATCTGCTCGGGGGTGGGGCGGCGGCGGACCCACTGCCGCAGCGAGTAGTCGAGCATGGGAGCGGTGTTGGTGAGGTCCTCGCCGAGGACCAGCATGGCATCGGCCTCTTCGAGGTCGCGCGTGGAGCAGCTGCGAGACGGGCCGTCGGTGATGATGTCCTTGGCCAGGTCGACCAGGGAACGCTCGCGTCCGGCCATCCCGATATAGAAGTTGTCCGCGCCCACCAGTTTCCGCAGCGCCCAGTTGGCCTCCAAGGAGGCACGGGGCGACCCCACCCCGATGACGCGCCGCAGCCCGATGCGGGCGGCGGCGACCATGTCCCCCACCTGGAGGATGGCGTCCTCGGGGGTCGTGGGCATGCCACTGACGGTCACCTCACGCAGCCGGCTCTCCGCGTTGACGAACTCATAGCCGAAGCGGCCCCGGTCGCAGATGAAGTAGCCGTTGACGGCGCCGTTGTAGCGGCTGCGGACGCGGCGCAGGATGCCGTAGCGCTCGCCCGGGATGGTGTTGCAGCCCAGGCCGCAGTGCGGGCACACGGACGGCGCGGTCTGCAGGTCCCACTTGCGGGTGTAGTGCCGGCCGAAGGTCTTGTCGGTGAAGACGCCCGTCGGGCAGACCTCCACGAGGTTGCCGCTGAACTCGCTCTCCAGCTTGCCGTCGCGGTGCCGCCCGAAGTACACGTGGTTGCGGAGACCCATCGCCTGGAGGTCGTCGCCGCCGGCGTAGTCGTTGTAGAAGCGCACGCAGCGGTAGCACTGGATGCAGCGGTTCATCTCGTGGTCTATGAACGGGCCGAGGTCCTGGTTGCGGAACGTGCGCTTGGGATGGCGGTAGCGGCGCCGGGTGTGGCCGGTCATGACGGTCATGTCCTGGAGGTGGCACTCGCCGCCCTCGTCGCACACCGGGCAATCGTGGGGATGGTCGGCCATGAGCCACTCGATGACGCTCTTCC
>CAIQPS010000102.1 GCA_903873715.1 uncultured Actinomycetes bacterium | reverse complement strand
TTTCTGGCGTCGGCACTTCTATGAAGCGGGCCCGATCCTGGTCAATTTCGCCCTCAAGAATGGCTTTGGCCCTCCGCGGTTCCTCAACCTGCTGCGGACCTGCACCAACTACCCGCAGATCGAGTTCATTTCGCCGGCCAAAGGCCGAAGCCTAGAATCTCTTTCGGCGGACCTGGAAAATCGCTACCGATCGGCGCGGAGACCTTGCCGTTGACGACGACCCGGCCGGAGTTCGGTTCGAGGATGCGGCTGATGAGCTTCAGGATCGTGCTCTTGCCGCTGCCGTTGCGGCCGATGATGCCGAGCGCCTCCCCTTCGTCGAGCTGGAGGGTGACGTCGCGGAGCGCCCAGAAGAGCTCGCTGTCGGAACGCTGTTTCTTGACCAGGGCGACCATCGCGTCCTGGAAGGACCGGGCGCGGTGGTGCTGGAGCACGAAGTGCTTGGAGACGCGGTCGAGCGTGATGATCGGGGCCATCACAGCTCCTCGCCAAAGCGGCGGGATGCCCGGCGGAAGAACGCATAGCCGAACACCAGCATGGCGAGGCTGGTGACGAAGGTGCGTCCGAGGAAGTCGAGCGCGGGCATGCCTCCGTGGTAGAGGACGTCGCGGTAGGCCGAGATGATCGAGGCCATCGGGTTGAGGATGTACATGATCCGGGCGTAGGTGGGGAAGAGGTCTTCGATGCGGTAGAAGACGGGTGTCAGGAAGAACCAGGCCAGGATCACGGCCTCCATGATGATCTTGACGTCACGGAAGGTGACCGCGAGTCCGGAGAGGAAGAGCGCCAGCCCGAGCGCGAACACGACCTGCACGATGAGGATGACCGGCAGCAGCAGCAGCGTGGTGCTGAGCGGGATGCCGTAGATCGCGATCATAGCGAAGAGGACGATGAGCGCGAGCAGGTAATTGACTGTGTTGGAGAGGACGATGGAGATGGGGAGGACTTCGCGTGGGAAGTAGACCTTCATCACGAGCGTGGCGTTGCCGATGACGCTGTCGATGGCGCCGGTTACGGCGGTGGCGTGCAGGTTCCACGCCAGAATGCCGACGAGGATGAAGACGGGAAAGTTGGGAATGCCGCTGCGCATCAGGATAGTGAAGACGATGGTGAAGACCACCATCATCATCAGGGGGTTGAGCAGGCACCAGAGGAAGCCGAGGACGGAGTCGCGGTAGCGGACCTTGAGGTCGCGGGCGACCAGGTTGCGGATCAGTTCGAGGTACTGGCCCAGCTCGATCAGGTGGGCGGCTTCCCGGCGGACGAGGCTGGGGCTATGGGCGTTGTCGACGGCGAAGGCCTCGGCGCGCGCGAGGAGGCCGGTTGGGGGCTGGAGTGTCTGCTGAGGGTGCAATGGCGCCTCGCCTGTGGTGATGAAGTGCCCGGTGCTGTCCGGCACGGGCGGAAGTATAGCACGGGCCGGTTGACGTGGCAGCGGCGCGAAATTGACATGTGGCGCTCGCCCGGTGTAGTATACAAACAGCCGAATAGCAGTTGACGCAGTGATGGGGAGCAGTAGTGAGCGATCCTGACCTTCAGAGAGCCGGCAAAGGGTGGAATGCTGGCGGTAGAGGGCTCATGAACTCGCCCCGGAGCAGCTGGACCGAAAGGCCGATGGGGTGCCCGACTAGGTTTGGTCCGAGTGGCACCCGTTATAGTGCTCAAAGTGGGCTCAGGACATGTCCTGGCCAATTAGGGTGGTACCGCGGGGTCATCGTAACCCGCCCCTAGCAGGGGCGGGTTCCCTTTCGCGCGGCGCCACACCTGGGCCGGACATGCAATCTGTGGCCAATTAGGGTGGTACCGCGGGAGAGCATCCCGCCCCTACTAGGGGCGGGATTTTTGTTAGCCCGACGCACCGACCAAGCCTATCAGTAGTCCTGAATGGAGGGACGGATGTCCATAGAGCCAATCACGGAGAACCACGTGGCCACCGGTCAGGGCCAGGCGCCGCGTCGCCTGAAGGGCGCCCAGATCATCTGGGAAGTGCTGGTCCGCGAGGGCGTCGAGACGGTGTTCGGCTATCCGGGGGGCCGAGTCCTGCCGATGTATCACGCGCTGGCCGAATACCCGCTGCGGCACATCCTCGTGCGCCACGAGCAGTGCGCCGGCTTCGCTGCCAGCGGCTATGCCCGGTCCACCGGCCGGGTCGGGGTGTGTGTGGGCACCTCGGGGCCGGGCGCGACTAACCTCGTGACGTCCATCGCGGACGCGATGATGGACTCGGTGCCGCTCGTCGCGCTCACGGGCCAGGTCGCTACCAACCTCATCGGCAAGGACGCGTTCCAGGAGATCGACGCGACCGGCGTCACGCTGCCGATCACCAAGCACAACTATCTGGTGACCCACGTCGAGGACCTGGCGCATATTCTGCGCGAGGCTTTCTTCATCGCGCGGACTGGCCGGCCGGGCCCGGTGCTGGTGGACATCCCCAGCGACGTGCAGCTTGCCGAAACCGACTTCACCTGGCCGGTCGAGATCAAGCTGCGCGGCTATCGCCCGACCGTGCGGGGCAACGTCCGGCAGGTGCGGCAGGCCGCCGAGCTGATCAACACGGCTAAGCGACCGGTCATCGTCGCCGGCCACGGGGTCGTGATCTCCCAGGCCTTCGCGGAGCTGAAGGCGCTGGCCGAGCGGGGCAGTCTGCCGGTCATCACTACGCTCCACGGCATCTCGTCGTTCCCGGAGTCGCACGAGCTGAGCTTCGGGATGCTGGGGATGCACGGGGGCGCGTACGCGAACCGGGCGGTGCAGGAGTGCGATCT
>CAIQPS010000101.1 GCA_903873715.1 uncultured Actinomycetes bacterium | reverse complement strand
GGCGTGACGGTGGCCCACGCCTGAAGGACAAGGCACGTCTCCCGTTCCATGTGGTGTGGGTGGTCACGTTCATCCTGCTCGTCATCGGCCTGCTGATGATGCTGTCGCTCTCCACGCCGGTCGCTCAGGGTGACAAGTTCGCCTTTCTGAAGAATCAGGGCATGGCGGCGGCAGCGGGCGTGGTCGCGCTGTTCATCATATCCAGGCTGGACTACGCGCGGCTTCGCAAGGCGTCTGTGGCGTTCCTGGTGATCGTGGTGGTGTCGCTCCTCCTCGTGCACGTGCCCGGCTTGGCCAGACGAGAGGGCGGGGCGACGAGCTACATCCCGGTCGGCCCCTTGACCTATCAGCCGTCCGAGTTCGCCAAGCTAGCGGTGGTGCTGCTCGGGGCCCATCTCCTGACCAGCGTGCGCATGATCGAGCGGAGCTTCAAAGAGTTCATGATGCCTTTCGGTCTCTCCTGCGTGGCCATGATCCTGCTCGTGGTCTCGGAGCACGACCTGGGGACGGCCATCATCATCGCCGGGCTGATGCTGGGGATGCTGTGGCTGGGCGGGATGAAGGGCTCCCAGGTGGCGCTCATCACGGGAGTGGGGTTCGCCGGCGCGGCCGGGCTGATCCTCACCAGTCAGGAGCGCATCGAGCGGTTCCTCTCGTTCTGGAACCCGAGCAGCGACCCCACCGACTCGAGCTACCAGTTGACCCAGTCGCTCATCGCCCTCGGGCGCGGCGGCTGGTTCGGGGTCGGGCCGGGACAGAGCGTCCAGAAGTATCATTACCTGCCCATGGCCCGCAGCGACATGGTGTTCGCGATCTTCGGCGAGGAGTTCGGGCTGGCGGGAGCGGCGTTCGTCATCGTACTGTTCGTGGTCTTCGCGCTCGCCTGCTGGCAACTCGCCCGCCGCTGCGACGATCCCATGGGCAAGTTCCTGATAGCCGGGTGTGGGATGCTCGTCACCCTGGAAGCCGTGGTCAATATCGGCGGGGTCATCGGAGCGCTGCCGCTCACCGGTGTGCCGCTGCCGTTCATCAGTTATGGCCGGAACAGCCTGCTCGTCATGCTGGCCGCCGTCGGGTTGATCCTGTCGGTGGCCCGGAGGGCGAGAGGTGCCGAGGTCCGGTCGGAAGGGGAGAGGTACGACAATGTCACGCATCTTGATCGCCGGAGGTGGGACAGCGGGGCACGTGGTGCCCGCGCTGGCGCTCGCTGACGTCCTGGCCGCCCGCGGTCATGAGGTAGCCTTCTGCGGCACCGAGCGGGGTATGGAGAAGGACCTGGTCCCGCGGGCCGGATATCCGTTCTCCCTGGTCCGCATCCGCGGCTTCCAGCGCAAGCTGGGGATGTCGACGCTGCGCACCATGGGGTCTATCCCGGTCGCCGGCGTGGACGCCTGGAAGATCCTCCGCTCGTACAAGCCGCACTGCGTGGTGGGCGTGGGGGCCTATGCGTCCGGACCGGTGGTAGCCGAGGCGGCCGTCAGAGGGATCCCCGCGGTGGCCGTGGAGATGGACGCCCATATGGGGGTCACCAACCGCATCCTCAGCAAGCTGGTGGACAAGGTCTGCCTCTCGTTCCCGCGCCCCGACCTGGAGGGCGCCAAATACGTCTACACAGGCCGGCCCCTCCGCCCGGCGATGCTGGCCGCCACGCGGGAGCAGGGCCTGGAGCGCTTCCACCTGGACGGCGCCCGGCAGACGCTGCTCGTCTTCGGTGGCAGTCTGGGCGCCCGGACCCTCAACCAGGCGGCCATGGAAGCCTACGCGTCCACGGCCACGCCGTTCCAGATACTGCACGTCACCGGCCAGCGGGAGTACGCGTCGGTGGCGGAGTCGCTCGGCCGGCCGGGGGCGAACCCGCACTATCAGGCCTTCCCGTTCCTCGACGACTTCCCCCTGGCCCTCGCGGCCGCGGACGCCGTGGTGGGCCGGGCCGGCGGCTCGGTGGCTGAGGTCCTCGCGCGCGGCGTGCCCTCGTTGCTGGTACCCTACCCACTGGCTGCCGGCGATCACCAGACCGTCAACGCCAAGATGGTGGCGGCGGAGGGAGCCGCCCTGTACGTCCCCGACGTCCAACTGGATGCCGGGAGCCTTTCGGCGGCGGTCTCGAGGCTGCTCGACCCTGAAGTGAACAAGACCATGCGGGAGGCTGCGCTGCGGCTGGCCCGCCCGGACGCGGCGGACCGCATCGCTGATGTGGTAGTAAACTTGGTCGCCGCGCGTGCAAAGAGGGACAATGACTGAAATAGCGACCGAGACCATCGGCATCGCGGCGCCCGAAGGGCTGCGGAGCGTCCATTTCGTAGGCATCGGCGGCGCCGGCATGAGCGGCATCGCGCTGGTGCTGCACAAGCGGGGCTACCGCGTCACCGGGTCCGACCTGAAGCCCTCCCGCTATGTCACCCTTCTGGAGCAGGCCGGCATCCCCGTGGCCATCGGCCACCGGGCCGGCAACCTCGACGGGCCGGACGTGGTCGTGATCTCCTCCGCCATCCCCGCGCACAACGCCGAACTGGTGGAAGCCCGCCGGCGCGATCTCATGGTCGTCAAGCGCGCCCAAGCCCTCGCCTGGCTCATGGAGTCCGGCCGCGGCATAGCGGTGTGCGGCACGCACGGCAAGACCACCACCACGTCCATGATCACCCGGGCTCTCGTGGACGGCGGCTACGATCCCACCTTCCTCGTGGGCGGCGAACTCAACGACTTGGGCTCCAACGCCAGCCACGGCGAGGGCGAGTTCGTGGTGTGCGAAGCGGACGAGTCCGACGGCTCGCTCTTGCTCCTCAACCCTGAAGTGGCAGTGCTCACCAACATGGAACTGGACCACCACAGCCACTATCTGCACGTGGAAGACGTCCAGAAGGTCTTCAAGCAGTTCACGGACAAGCTCCCGGCGCGCGGGCTCTTCGTCTACTACGCCGGCGACGCGCGCGTGGCGGCCCTCGCGAAGACCGTCCCCTGCCGCTCCGTCTCGTACGGCGCCGAGGATAGCGGGGCGCTCTACCAGGCACGGGCCATCACGCCGAAGGGTGTCGGTAGCCGTTTCGAGGTCTGGAAGGGCGAGGAGAAGCTGGCCGAGGTGACTCTGCGGGTACCCGGACGTCACAACGTGCTGAACGCCATGGCCACCTTCGCCACGCTCACCCAACTCGGTGTGGCCGCCGAGCGCATCGTGGCTCCTCTGGAGGCTTTCAGCGGCGCGGTCCGCCGTTTCCAGTTCAAAGGCGAGCGCGACGGCGTCACCGTCGTCGACGACTACGCGCATCATCCCACCGAACTGCGCGCCACCCTGTCCGCCGCACGGGAAGGCGCTTGGTCGAGGGTCATCGCTATCTTCCAGCCGCACCTCTACTCGCGCACGGAGTTCCTGCAGGCCGAGTTCGCCGAAGCCCTGCTCGGCGCAGATGTGGCCGTCGTCACGGATGTCTACGGCGCCCGCGAGGAACCCATCCCCGGCGTCAGCGGCAAGCTGATCGTCGACAGCATCCTGCGGATGCAGAAGAGCAAGCCTGTGGTCTATCTGCCGCGCCTCGGCTCCATAGTGGACTATCTCGACCGGGCCACCGAACCGGGCGACCTGGTCCTCACGCTTGGCGCCGGCGACGTCCACAGGGTGGGCGAGCGCTTCCTGGCGCCCGCCTGAGGCCTGCCCCGTTGGATCGCTTCGCCGCCTTGTCGGCCCGGCTGCGCCCCGTTGATGGGGTGAGGCTCTGGGCCAACGCGCCGATGGCCCCCTTCACCACGATCGGCACCGGGGGCAAGGCCAAGCTGCTCGTCACCGTCGGCTCGGCCGAGGCTCTGGCCGCAGTCCTGGCCGCCGTCCAGGAGGCGGGGGTCGACTGGTTCGGTCTCGGCGCCGGTTCCAACCTTCTGGTGTCGGACCGGGGGTATGAGGGCGTCGTCATCAAACTGGACGAGAGCTTCCATTACGTGGAAGGCCTGCCGGCCGCGCCCATAGAGCCCTCCCCGGATTGCCGCCCGGTCACGCTCACCGTGGGCGCGGCGGCCTTCCTGGCCCGCCTGGCGGCGGTGGTCGCGGAGGCAGGCCTCTCGGGCATGGAGCATGCCTGCGGCATCCCCGGGTCGGTGGGCGGCGCCGTGGCCATGAACGCCGGGGCCTACGGCTGGTGCATGCGCGACATCCTGACCGGTATCCAGATCGTCACGGCCGAGGGTGTTCGCTGGGTCTCCCCCGACGGACTCGAATGGGGCTACCGGTTCTGCGGGCTTCCCGAGCGCTCGGTGGTCACCGCCGTCCGGATCACGCTGATGCCGGCGGACTGCAAAGCGGTCATGGAGTGCCAGCGCGGATACCTTCGCCAGCGCCGCGAGAAACAGCCTCGCTCCGTGCGTACCTTCGGGAGCGCGTTCAAGAACCCGCCGGGCAACCACGCGGGCAGGTTGGTGGAGACCGCCGGCCTGAAAGGAGTCCGGAAGGGCGGCGCCGAAATCTCCAGCGTCCACGGCAACTTCCTGGTCAATCTCGGCGATGCGACCACCGCGGACGTCCTGACCTTGATGGCGCTGATGAGGCAGGGAGTGGAGCGCGTGAGCGGTATCCTCCTGGAACCTGAGGTGAAGCTGCTCGGGGCCGAGTTCCCCTGGGACCCCCAGGCGGACAGGCCGGGCGAGCGGCCGGCCGGTGATGGATAAGAGGGTCCGGGAGCGGAGGCGCCTGGTCAGTCGCGACCGGGGGCGCCGGCGTGCCTGGCTGATCTTCTTGATCGTCCTCGTCTTCGTCGCACTGGCGGCGTTCCTATGGCTGCGATCATCTTCGGTCTTCGCGGTGGAAGGCGTCACCGCGTCGGCCACGCAACACGTCACCAAGCAGCAGATAGCCGAGGCGGTCGCTCCGGCCCGGGGCGTCAGCCTGCTGAAGTTGTCGACGGACCCCATCGAGAAGGCCCTCGCCTCGCTCCCGTACGTGCGCAGCGTCCACGTGTACCGGGACTTCCCCAACGGACTGGACGTGCAGATCGAGGAGTACAAGCCGGTGGCGAAGGTCCAGGCGGGCGACGGGAAGGCCTGGCTCATAGCCGACGACGGTCGACTGCTGGAGAAGGCCACCCAGGCTGCTGGAGGGGGGCTGCCGCTCGTCACCGGGGCCACCCAGTTCTCCGCGGAGGCGGGTGGCATGGTTCCCAAGGAACTGCTCGCCGCCCTGCCCGTGGTGCAGGAGTTGGGCCTCGCGGAAGTGTCGTCCAAGCTCCCCGCGATCGAGTACATCTCCGTCACGACGGGGGGCGCGGTGGTCCTTCACCTGCAGGGCGGCACCGAGTTGCGCTTGGGCGAACCGGTGGACCTCAAGCAGAAGATGATGGATGCGGCGACCATCATCGAGAACTACTTGAGGGATGGAAAAAGCCTGGAATACGTCGATGCCAGCGCCGGGGACCGGCTCACTGCCAAGGCCAAATGAATCTGATACCCTGCCCTTGAGGACGCGGCGAGCGCGATTTCCAGCGCTCCTAAGAAGGATTAAGCGACTCCGGAGCGTACTGTCGAGTATGGCGGCGGGATGACCGCCGAGACGTACCGTCGAGTAGTGATAGAGGGCTTCGCACCAAGGCTCGAGTTGGAGTCCTGTGATCTGATGATCTTGGAGGTTCGGAAACTATGGCTGACACGGGATCCAGCTATCTGGCAGTGATCAAGGTGGTCGGCGTGGGCGGTGGAGGTACCAACGCCGTCAACCGCATGGTCGACGCAGGGCTCAAGGGCGTCGAGTTCATCGCCGTCAACACCGATGCGCAGGCGTTGCTCATGTGCGACGCGGACGTAAAGCTGCACATCGGCGGCAAGATCACCCGGGGACTGGGAGCCGGAGCCAACCCGCAGGTCGGCCGCGCCGCTGCCGAAGAGAGCCGCGACGAGATCCGCGAGCTGCTCAAGGGCGCCGACATGGTGTTCGTGACCGCGGGCAAGGGTGGCGGCACCGGCACCGGCGCGGCGCCGGTCATCGCCGAAGTGGCGCGCGAACTCGGCGCGCTCACGGTGGGCGTGGTCACCAAGCCCTTCAGCTTCGAAGGCCGCAAGCGTGCCAGCCAGGCCGAAGGGGGCATCGAGGAGCTGGCCAAGAAGGTC
>CAIQPS010000100.1 GCA_903873715.1 uncultured Actinomycetes bacterium | reverse complement strand
GGGCCTGGTGGGCGGCGCCGCGGGCGCTACGCGGGGCGCAGCCGACGGTTCTGCCGCCGCCCCGGCTGGCGCAGCCGCAGCCGGCGCCGGGCTCACCGGCAGGTCCGCCGCAGCCGCCGCTCCCAAGGAGCACGAGCGCTGCGGCTCCAACCTGGTCGGGCCTCTGTTCTTCGCCACCGTCGCCACCAACGTGGTGCTGCGCGCCAGTAGCAAGCGGATCTCACCGGCCGCCCAGGCGGCTGCGGGGGCCGTGTCGCTGGGGGCCGCCCTCGAGGCGCTCCGCTGGGCCACCAAGCACGGCGATTCCCTGGCTGCACGGGTGATGATGTCCCCAGGCAAGTTCATCCAAAAGACCCTGACCACCTCGGAGCCCACGCCCGACCAGTTGGAAGTGGCCGAGCGCGCGATGAAGGAGTTGCTCAGGGTGGAGGCTGCCGGGGCGTACTAGCTCCGGGTCGCCGGTCCGCCGACAGGCGTCGGGCTGCCTCGATGATCGTGGCCCCGGTGCGGCTGGTAAACCTGACGAGGGCTACCTGCACTATGCTGCCGTGACGACAGGCAAAGTCGCCTGATCCTTGCCCCCGCTCGTACCATCGGGCGGGGGCTTTTTCTTTTCGGACCGCCGACTGCGCCGCCTACTTCGTGCCGAACTTCGCGCTCTGCAACGTGGCTATGTGCTTGAAGAGCCGCTGCGTACGTGTGCTCCCGCGCCATACGATTGTGCGAGATCCCGCACAATCGTATGGCGCGGGAGGAAGAGCGCTCCGCGATCCGGGCAGGTTCACCGGGGCTTCGGTCGCCTGCGCAGGCCGGCGCCGTGCCGCCTCAGAGCACCACGTACTTCATGATCCGCCCCCAATACCGCAGCGCGTCGAAGGCCACCGCCGTGCCGCCCGACGAACCGTTCTTCGCCCCGGTCCATTCGAGCACCACGTAGTGGTAGCCCGGCTTGATGAACCCCGATGACCAGATCTGTTGCTTCCACTTGATGCTCTGGTCGTAGAGGTCGGCGTAGTTCGGCGTCCCGTCGATGGTGATCTTGAGCTTGCCATAGGCCGGCGCCTTGGTCCCGATGATGTCCAGCCTGGTGCCGTACAGGTAGAAGGCCACCTTGGCGCCGGCCGTGTCAGTCTTGGCGTAGCGGCCGCCGGAGGCATACTCGATGTTCGGGTACATCCAGCTGCCGGTCCACAGCAGGGCGCTCGACGTCTCCTCGGACCACGCGGACGCCGTCAGCTCGCCGATCACATCCACCGCGTCCAGGCTGATGTACTTGTCTGCCGCGTTGCTCGGGTCCCAGGAGATCTTCACGGTGTGATAGCCCAAGCCCAACGTCCCGGTGGTGAAGACCATCTTCTGATAAGCCACGGGGTCCGCGGCCAGGTTCACGGTGGTCGTGGCGCCGCCATCCACCGACACCAGGGCTTTGCCCAGGGTGGTCCCCTTGGTGCCGATCCAGTCGAGCCTCAGGCCGTAGAACGGGATGATCACGTACGATCCGCTCGTGTTGGCTCGCTTGTAGTGGCCGTCCGAGGCGCCGGCCGCGTCGAAGACACTCCACGCGCTCGAGAACTTGAGGCGGGTGTCGCTCTCTTCGTAGCGCTTGAGGGTGGACACCTCTCCGAGCACCAGGATGGCGTCGATATTGACGCTATACCCCGAGGAGGCGCCGTCCTTGGATCCGGTGTAGCTCAGTTCCAGGACATGGAAGCCCGATCCGAAGGACGACGAGAACACCGGCACCCGCCACCTCTCGGTGTTGGAATAGAGCTCGACGATCCCCACTGCTCCGCCGTCCACCGAGAAGGACATGCGGCCGCAGTTCGGGCCGGTCCTCGCCAGGATCCTGAGATAGCTGCCCGTGAAGGGGATCCGCACCGACGTCGACGGGGAGTTGGCCACCTTGAAGCTCCCTCCGGAAGCGGGAGGAGCGGAGACGGTGGACCAGGTGCCCGAGTAGAAGAGGCGGGAGCTGTCCTGCTGGAACCAGTTGTAGAAGGTGAAGTCGTCGTTGGTGCCCGCGGCGCTCGACGTGCCGAGCGGAGTGGTGACCATGACGCCCACCGCCCCATAGCCGTGGGCTGGGGAGACGGCGTGGATCTCGTTGGGGGAGATCACCGTGAACGCCGTGGCCGCCGTACCGCCGAACTTCACCGCGGTCGCGCCCGTGAAGCCCGAGCCCAGCACCCTCACCGTGGTCCCGCCCGAGGCGGGCCCGTAGGTGGGGGTCAGCGCCCCCACGGCCGGGTTGGCCACGGCCGTGTAGATCTCGTTGGCGTCGGTGATGATCTCTCCTATCCACGCAACGCGGTCACCGGAGACGGCCACCTGGGAGTCCGAGTAGGCGTTGTTGGTCATGCGGATCGTCTTGAACCAGGGAGTCCACGTATACACCTCGAAGGCGGCTGCCGGCGCGGCGGCAGACCACACGATGCGATCGCCGCTGACCATCGGGCCGACGTCGTCTGAGGAGTCATCGGTGAGTCTCTGAGTCCCGCCGGCCAGGGTCCAGGTGTAGATCTCGCCGTCGAGACCCGGGTCGGGATATCCCTGCCACACCACACGGTCCTGTGCGGTCCGGGGGTTGAGCTCGTTGTAGTCGTTGTCGGTGAGCCGCTTGACCCCTTCTGTGGGGGAGAAGGTGTAGACCTCGTAGTCCGACCCGTCGGGGATCGCCTGCCAGACCACCCGTTCGCCCGAGATCTTCGGGAAGGTGTCGCTCCAGGCGTTGGCTGTCAGCGGGCTAACGCCCCCAGCCTGGGTCCAGTGGTAGATCTCCCAGTCCCCGCCGCTCTGCGCCTGCCAGACTATCTGGCCGTCTGACACGGATGGGTAGTCGTCCGCGAAGTCGTTGCTGGTGACGCGCAGCAGCCCGCCGCCGGGCGTCCAGGTGTAGATCTCGTGGCCGATCGGTCCGCCCGGGACACCCGACCACACCACGCGGTCACCGGAGACCTGGGGGTTCATGTCGGCGAGGGAGTTGTCCGTTATCTGGTACTGCCCTCCGCTCGGCGTCCAGGTCCAGATCTCCTCGCTGCTCAGCGAGCCGGTGCTGCTCATCCAGACGATCTTGTCGCCCGATACCTGCGGCGCCGAGTCGATCAGGTCGTTGTCGGTCACCCTCTTGAGGCCGCCGCTCGCGGTCCAGGTATAGATCTCCGAGTCAGTCCCGTCTGCAGGCACGGCCATCCAGACTATCCTGTTCCCCGACACCTGGGGGCTGTGGTCCTGGACGGAGTTGGTGGTCACGCGCGTCGTCTGGAAGCTCTCCGTGGTGGAGGCCAGGGCCGGGCCGGCCGCGAGCGCTATCAGCAGCGTCACGAGGACGACGGCGGCGCCGAACAGGAGCGGGATGCGGGAACGAGGCGTGCGGCACATGTGACTTCACCCCTTCGAGGAGCAGACGGGCTCAGGAACGACTACACGGTGCAGGCGGACGAAGGTCGCCGTGGCTGTGCCGCGAGGACGCCGTCCCGATTCCGATTATGGAGCGGGGCGCGAGGAAAAGGAATAGTCTCCAGGCCGGATATGACCGTCCGGATAAAAAGAAGGCCGCCCCGGAGGGCGGCCTTCGTGGTGGTGACCGTGGCGGCCTGCGCTCGCGCCGGCCGCGCCGCTCCTACGCGATGATGATGCTCTTCAAGATGCTGCCCCACGACCGGAGCGCGTCTATCCCGACCGCCGTCCCGGACGACAGGTCGTTCTTCTGGCCGCTCCACTCGATGGTCACCGGGTGCATGCCCGGGGCGATGAAGCCCGAGGACCACACCGTCTTCTGCCACTGGATGGTGTCGGCGTAGAGGTCGGCGTAGACCGGGGGCTTGCCGTCGATGGTGATCTTAAGCTTGCCGAAGTGCGGGGCCTTGGTGCCTATGATGTCGAGCTTCGTGCCGCTGAGCCAGAAGGTCACCTTGGCGCCGCTCGAGTCGGTCCTGGCCCAGGAGCCTCCGGAAGCGTCCGCGATAGTGGGATAGGTCCAGGTGCCCTCCCAGGTCATCTTCGTGGACGTCTGCGTGGTCTCGGTGAGAGTGGACGCCATGAGCTCGCCGATGACCTTCACGGCGTCCAGGCTGACGTACGTGCCTGCCGCGTTGGTGGGGTCCCACGTGATGCGGAGGGTGTGGTCGCCGTACGAGAGCACGCCGGTGGAGAACACGTTCTTCTGGTACTCCGCGGTGGCCGCATGAAGGTCGATGATCGTGGCTGCTCCACCGTCCACCGAGACCTTGGCCTTGCCGCCCGAGGCGCCTTTGGTGGCGATCCAGTCGAGTTGGACGCCCCGGAAGGGGATGACCACAGTGGAGTCGGCCGCCGTGCCCTTGGCCCAGGTGGTGCCGGACGCCCCTGCCGACGTGGTCGTGGCCCACGTTCCGGCGTATTTGATCTTCGTGTCGTCCTGCTCTTTGAGGGCAGGCCCGGCAAGGCTGCCTCCCACGAGCACCGAGTCTATGTTGACGGTGGTGCCGCCGGAGGAGGGGTTCTTGGCGCCCGTGTAGCTCAGCTTGAGGACGTGGAAGCCGCTGGTGAGGGCAGCGTCGAAGACGTCGGCCTTCCAGGTGGTGTTCAGAGCGTAGAGATCGATCATCCCCGGGAGCCCGTTGTCCACCGAGAAGGACATCCGTCCGAAGTTCGGCCCTTTGGTGGCGAGGATCCTGATGGAGTCGCCCCAGAACGGGATCTGCACGTAGCCGGAGCCGGTGGTGGTATAGCTGCCGCCCGACGCGTTGCTGGTGAGGTTGGGGGACCAGCTGCCGTGGTAGAGCAGACGGCTGTTGTCCTCCTGATACCAGGTCCAGTAGGTGTAGTCGTCACCGGTGCCCGCAGTGTTGGAGGTCCCGACCGGCGTGGTGACGGTGACGTTCACGGTGCCATAGGCGTGCGCCGGCGCGGTGGCGGTGATCTGGTTGGCGGAGACCACCGTGAACGTGGTGGCCGCCGTGCCGCCGAACTTCACAGCGGTGGCGCCGGTGAAGCCGGTGCCGTAGATGCTGACCGCCGTTCCGCCGGTGGCGGGGCCGTACGAGGCCGTGACCGACTTGACGGCCGGGTACGGAGTCGCCGTGAAGATCTCCTTGCCCATCGCGGTCAACTGTCTCCACACCAGGCGCTCCCCGGAGACACCGACGTAGTCGTCGCCGTAGTTGCTGGGGTCCACCAGGAGGGTGCCCCAGGTGAGCGTCCAGGTGAACGTCTTCCAGCCGCTGCCGTCCACCATGCCTCTCCAGGCTATGCGGCTCCCGCTGATGACGGGGGGCTGGTCGGCCTGGTTGTCGGTGGTGACCCTGAGGGTGTTACCGCTGCGATCGTCCCACGTGTAGATCTCGCCGCCGGACACGGTGGGCGGATAGCCCACCCACGCGATGCGGTTCCCCGACACGCGCGGGACGGTGTCGTCCCAACTGTTGACCGTCACCCTCGTGATGAGGTTGCTCGCCGCGGACCAGGTGTAGATCTCGTGGATGGAGCCGCTCGGTATGCCGGCCCACGCCACCCGGTCGCCGGAGACCGAGGGATTCTCGTCGCTGAAGGTGTTGTTGGTGATCTGGTGTATGCCGCCGAGGGGCGTCCAGGTGTAGATCTCGTAGCCGTTCGGCCCGTAGTGCATCCACGCCACCCGGTTGCCGTCCACGTGCGGCTCGTCGTCGTACTCCGCGTTGTCGGTGAGTTGGGCCACGGCGCTACCGGGGACCCACGTGAAGACCTCCGACTTGGTCTTGCCCACCGGGGTGGCCCTCCACACCGCGCGGCCGCCCTGGAACTGCAGCTGGTCCTGATCGACCGTGTCGGTGGTGAGCCGCTTGAGGTTCCCGGCGCTCCATGTGTACACCTCGGAGTCGGTGCCGTCTGCGGGGTAGGAGAGCCACACTATGCGGTTCCCCGAGACCTGCGGCGAGGTGTCGCTCACGTCGTTGTTGGTGACGCGCACCGTCCCGCCGCCGGGAGTCCAGACGTAGATCTCGTCGTCGGTGCCGTCGGCCGGGATGGCGGACCACACCACCATGTCGCCCGAGACCCGCGGCTCATCGTCGGCGTAGTTGTTGTTCGTGAGCTGTTGCAGCTTGTAGGCGTCGGTCGTGGAGGCGAACGCCGGCCCGGCCACCGCCAGGCCCAGGAACACCACGACGAGCGCAGCGAGCGCAACATAGAACCAGGAACGGAGCAAAGACCTGCGGCACATATGCTTCCCCCTCTTGGGTGAGCGGACGGACCCAGCACAGTGCTTCCAGGCGGGGGCGATGCTTCCGGTGCTCCCGTATGGACGCGTTATGGCCCACAGTATAGCTGGGTTTGGAAAAAAGAGACGTAAGTTGGTAAGCATTTAGGTGGGGATGGCCGGCGGGGCGGCGAGATGCGACGGGATCGGTGCCCCTACGGAGATGGTGGGCCGCTGCATGGCGAGACTCGTCGCGTCAGGGTCGGCCCCACCCGGCGGGTGGGCTGTCAGGCCGCCGTTCTAGCGGCCGTTCTAGCGGCCCTTCTAGCCGCCGCAGGCAAGCCCGATGAGCTTCGCCGAGATCAGCGAGATCTCGTCCAGGCGCTTCTCGTAGTCCTCGGCGGAGAGGCCCACGGAACGCATGAGCCACGGGGCCATCGCCCCGAAGCCGAACAGGCTCGCGGTGATGTAGGCGCTGAGGAGATCGGCGTCGATGAGGTCGCTGCCCGGAGGGCAGGTGGTCTGCAGCCTACGGATGGCGTCTGCCAGGATCATGGCCGGGGTGGGCATGGCCGGGTCGAGCATGTCTTCCGGCCTGAGGCCCGCGAGCTCGGCCTTCATCACCAGCATGGCGTAGTCCTGGAAGTGCTCGAGACCCGTCAACAGATCGGCGGCGAAGCCCTTGAGCTCTTCAGGGGAGAGGTCGGCGGGGACGGGCGCGTGTTCGGTGGATGCGATCCGTTCCACCTCGGCCCTGATGATGGTGGCGATCATCTGCTCCCGGTTGCCCAGGTACTGCTGGACGAGCCCGTGGCTCACGCCGGCCTCCTGGGCGATGTCCCGGATGCTGACCGCCGAGATGTCCTGCTGGGCGAACAGATGGCGCGCGGCCTCCAGGATTATCTCCCTGGTCTTCTCGGCGTTACGTTCCCGCGCGCTCATAGCTCACCTCGAGGTTCGGTCGTGTCCATGAAGCGAGTCTACTATACCAGCGTCTAGTATTGCGCGAGGGCCCCTTCGACCGCCGCGATCAAGGCGTCCGGGGAGAAGGGCTTACGAAGCATGGGCCGGTCGCCGAGTTGGGCGGCGGAATCCGCCAGATACTCCTCGAAGTACCCGGACATGAACACCACGGGCAGGCCCGGCGACCGGGCCCCGAACTTCTCGGCCACCTCCAGACCCGATTCCTCCGGGAGGCGCAGGTCGGTGAGGAGGAGGTCGATCGAGCGCCCCCGTGCCAGCGAGTAGGCCTCCGAAGGCCTGGATGCCACTATCACCGTGAACCCGCGCGCGCCCAGGACCCGCTTGACGATGCTGCGCACCGCGTGGTCGTCCTCGACGACGAGTACCGTCGCTTCGATGTCGCGCGCTTCGATGGAAACCGCCGGCTGCACCGCTCCGGGTACGCGGGGCTCGGCGTCGCTCAGCGGGAGAAGTATCCGCAGCGACGTGCCCGCGCCGGGTTCGCTCTCCACCACGATGGCCCCGCCGGCCTGCTTGACGATCCCGTAGACCACGGAAAGGCCCAGACCCGTCCCCACCCCGGTCTTGGTGGTGAAGAACGGCTCGAACATGCGGTCGATGGTGTCTTCGTCCATGCCGTGGCCGTTGTCCGAGATCTCCAGTTCCGCGTAGGAGCCGCGCTCGAGGTCCAGGGGCTCGTCCGATCCCTGGAGCGTGCGGATGGACGCCGCCATCCTGAGCTTCCCGCCTCCCCCGTCCATGGCGTCGCGTGCGTTGAGCGCCAGGTTGATTATCACCTGCTCGATCTGGGCCGGATCCATGCGGATGATGGGGGAGAAGGGCGCGAGACCGACCTCCACCTCGATCTCTTCGCCCAGCAGGCGTACGAGGGTCTTGCGCATGCCGGCGACCACCTCGTTGAGGTATACGGGCACCGGGTGCGGATCGCTGTGACGGGAGAACGCGAGGAGGCGCTGGGTGATGGAAGCGGCGTTCTCCGCCTGCCTGACGATCTCGGTGGCGTCGGCCCTGCTGTCCGCGTCGGCCTGGGGGTTCCGGGCGATGAGGTCCGCGTAGCCGGCGATGGGGGTCAGGAGGTTGTTGAAGTCATGCGCGATGCCTCCTGCGAGATGCCCGAGCGCCTCCATCTTCTGGCTGCGCCAGAGTTGGTGCTCCACCTTCTCCCGCTCCGTCACCTCGTGTTCCAGACGCTGTCTCGAGGCTTCGGACGCAGCGGCGAACTCCTGGGCGTGCTGCGAGCGGTGCATGAGGAGGAGGGCGAGGCCGAAGCCCAGCGCCGTCAGGATGAGCCCCGCGGCCAGCGTGTACCATGCCGTCTCGTCACCGTAGGCTTCGAGCAGGTAGGGAGAAGGCCGGGTCTCGAGCGTCCACACGCGGTCGCCCACGGAGAGAGGGATCCTGCTGACCAGGCCGTCCTCGGACCCTGGCTCCGGCCACGCGAGGTCGTCCGCGGCGTCGCTTCCCCGGGTACGGGACAGGTGGACCCAGACCGGTACCGTCACCGTCGGGTCGGACGAATCCCAGAGGGCGAGGTCGACGCCGGCTTCCGTGAGACTGGCAAGAGGTGTCTCCACGAGGTCGCCGGTGCGCAGCACTCCCAGGGCGAAGCCAGTTACGCCGGCCGGGTCCCAGCGGGCCGAGCCGTCTTCGGTCGGCGCGACGGGCAGGTAGATCAACGCTCCCCACTGGTGGCCGGTCTCCTGCACCAGCTTGATCCGGGCGGTCGTGGAGGCCCGGCCGGTGGTCCGAGCCTCTTCCAGAGCCTCATGCCGGATCGCTTCGGAGGCCAGGTCGAAGCCGAGGGCGGCGCTGTTGCCCGCGGCCGGCTCGACGTAATAGACCGGGAAGTACTCGGCGCGCTGGCCCGCGGGGACCTTGTTCCCCGCCGTGTCCAGTTCCTTGACCGCGAAATCGGGGAGGCCTTCAGCCCTGGCCTTGGCCTCGTATGCGGCCCGCTCATCCGAGGTCACCCGCGGTATCCACTCCACCGCCTGGAGGGTCTTCGTGGCCGGCAGGCCGGCGACGAACGCCGCGAAGGTGGCGCGGCTCACCTGCTCCCGTGTCTGGAAGAGCGAACGGACCGCGTAGAGCTCCTGCATGGAGGCGTCTATCTCACGTTGGATCACGGAGGCCCGGTCGTGGCTGAGCGCATCGAACCGCTCCCTGAGCACCGAGTCTCTCTCCGCGCGGAGCGAAGACCACAGACCGAGCGAACCGGCGACGCCGAGGATGAGGATGAGGGCGAGCGCCACCGTCCACGCGTTCGCGCGCCGCAGGTACTGACGGATACTGTGCCAAGCCAAGCCGCGATACCCCCAAATAGGTCAGCTGTGCAGTATCCATCAAACCACTCGAGCACTCGCTCCAGGAGGCCGCTGCGGGGCCCCTTTGTAGGCCAAAGAGTACAGCGGGCGCGGCAGAGTATCGGGCTCGGCGGCTCTCCCGGTCTGTGGCGCGGCCGTCGCGACGCGGGTGATGCCGGTGCCGCGCTGCCTTCCCGGCTGTTGGTGTGAGCACTTACTTCATAATTATGAGAGCGGGAAGCATCATGGGAGGCGCACGCAAAATACTACGATATGCAGGACAGACTTCAGCTAAGCGACGCTTACGCCCCATTGCGCAGTAGACCTTACCAATCAATACGGTAGCAATCACTATTGACAACGATGCGCCCTGCGACTATGGTCGAGTCACCGTCTGCCGGACCAGACGGGGGCCGCCGTGTTGGACGGCGGCGAATGTTCAAGAAGGGGGGGTCCTTTTGAACCGCAAGTCCATCTTCTTAACCTGCCTTGCCCTCACCGTCATCCTGGCCGTCGCCCTGTTCGTGGCGGCCTGCGGTTCGGGCGAGGAGACGACCACGACCGCGGCGGCTCCGGCGACCACTGCCGCTCCCGCCACGGGCACCACTGCGGCACCGGCCACCGATACCACCGCCGCCCCGCCGACCACGGCCGCCAACGCGCAACCAATCAAGATCGGCACGTCGCTTCCGCTCACCGGCTCCAAGAGTGTCCCGGGGAACGCGGCCAAACAGGGCTATCAGGTGTGGCAGGACATGATCAACAAGGCCGGCGGCCTGCTGGGCCGTCCGGTCGAACTGGTCATCAAGGACGACGCGAGTGACCAGAACACCATCGTCGCCGACTACAACGCCCTGATATCCCAGGACAAGGTAGACCTTCTGCTGGGCACCTTCTCCTCGCTGCTCGTGCTGCCCTCCTCGGCGGTGGCCGAGAAGAACAACATGGTGTACGTGACGCCCACCGGGGCCGCTCCCGAGATCTACGAGCGCGGCTTCAAGAAGACGTTCATGTCGCAGCAGGCCCTGGCTCCCGACGCCGGCAAGGTGTTCGCCAACTACATCGTGAGCCTGCCGGCCGACCAGCGGCCGAAGACCGCCGCGTATCCCACCATGGACGACCCGTTCACGGCTCCGGTCATCGAGGGCATCAAGAAGATCTTCACCGATGCCGGCATCAAGAACGTGTACGAGGTCACCTATCCCGAAGGGACCACCGACTTCGACTCCATCGTGAACGCCATGAAAGGCGCGAACCCGGAGATCGTCGTGCACGGGGCCATCTTCGAGGACGGCGTGGCGCTCGTCCGGGGCATGCTGAAGGCCGGCGTCAAGCCCAAGTGGCTCTTCCAGACCACGGCCCCCAGCACCGGCTCCCAGTATTCCGACGGCATCGGACCGGAGAACACCGAGGGCATCGTCTACCACATGAGCCACAGCCCTGCGGCCAAGACCCCGGGCAACGCCGAGTTCGTCAAGCGCTACTACGAGATGTTCCCGGACGCCAAGGACCTGCCTGAAGACGTCGCCGACGCATACGCAGCCGGCCAGGTGCTTGCCGCGGCCGTCACCGCCGTAGGCGCCATCGACCAGGACAAGATCGCCGACTGGCTGCACGCCAACAAGGTCGACACCATCCTCGGTCCGCTCTCCTGGGACGCTCAAGGGCGCCCGCAGGGCGAGTTCATGATCGCCCAGTGGCAGAACGGGCAGATCCAGATCGTGCTGCCGTCCAACTTCGCGACCGCTCCCATCGTGGACGGCTGGAAGCCCGGGACGCCGGTCAAGTGATCGGGTTCTGACTCACACCGCGCCGTCGTAAACGGTCCGTCGACTGCGATCAGAGGGTAGGGACACAGGTCATGACCACGTTCGTGCAGACGTTGATCCTCGGCATACTCGTCGGGGGCGTGTACGCCCTGCTGGCCTCGGGTCTCACGGTGATCTTCGGGGTGATGCGCATCATCAACATCGCCCAGGGCGCCATGATCATCCTTGGGGGGTTCATCACCTACACGGTGTGGAGCAGGCTGGGTCTCGACCCTCTGATCGTCGTCATCCTCAGCATGATCGCGATGTACGTGATCGGCTGGGGCATCTACTTCGTGGCCGTGCGCCCGGTCCGGCGGGCGCCTGTCACGACCTCCGTGCTGCTCACCTTCGGGCTGGCCTTCTTCCTGGAAGGCGTCATGGGGTTCATCTGGGGCAACAACTCCGTGACGGTCCGGCCCAAATACGTCGACACCTCGCTGGTGGCCGGCCCCTTCTACTTCCCGCACAACCTCCTCTACGGCTTCATCCTGGCCATCG
>CAIQPS010000099.1 GCA_903873715.1 uncultured Actinomycetes bacterium | reverse complement strand
TCACGGTGAAGGTCTTCGGCGCCGCCTCGGGGGCGGCGCCGTTCGTGGCAGGTCCGGTCACGTCAATACCTCTGGCAGGCCTAGTACCGCCCGAAATCGCGGGCGGCTTTCACGAGTTGGAACACGTTCGCCGGCGGGGCGTGCGGAGGCACGTCGCAACCGGCCATCAATATATAACCACCTTTGTGCTCTTTTGCCTTCTCGATGCACTCGCGGGCCTGCTCGTAGACCTCTTCCGCACGGCCCTCCTGGATGATGGTCGGATCGACGTTCCCGGCCACGATCTGCTCCGGGAACATCTCCATGGCGGTGTTCAGATCGATCTCGCGGCCGACGCTGATGACGGTCTGCTTGGTCAGGGGCACCTGCTGCCAGAACTTGAGGTTCTTGTTCTGCTCTCCGCAGATGTGGATGAAGTAGGTGTTGATGCCCATGTCGATGCAGGCTTGGTTGATGCGCTGCAGGTACGGCATCGAGAAGGCTTCGAACTGCTTGGGGGAGATGAGCTTGTTGGTCTCGGTGGCGGCCCCGTGGAACGCCATGAGCCGGTCGGCCCCGAACTCCTTGACGTAGTACTGGGCCACCTTGATCAAGAAGTCGCTGACTTTGTCCAGCACGATGTGAACCAGGTCGGGCTTCTTGATGAGCCAGTTCATCATCCGCTCTTCGCCGATGACCGAGCCGGTCCACGTGAGCGGGGCCCCGATCTGCAGAGTCACCGGCATGCCGTATTCGGCCTGCTTGCGGGCGATGCCGAGGGCGATGGGGAGGGCGCCGGCCTTGCTGACGTCGTCCGGCACCCGCAAGGTGTGGACGTCGTCCTCGTTCTGGATGGGCGTGCGGGTGACGACGATGGCTCCCGAGTACTTCTTGACCGGGAACTCGATGTCGCCGCCGAACTCCCAGCCGCCCGCGGACGCGTAGGCATACAGCGGGCTGCCGTCATGCCCGTAGAGCTCCTGGCAGAGGAGTTGGCAGCGGAAGCTCTCCGCAGCGTCGTCGCTGATGCGGGTTATGGGCTGGCCGCACACCACGGCGGCGTGGCCCGACAGGAAAGGGATCACCGGTACGCGGTCCGGGCGCTCGCCCTTCATGAGAGCCGCCATCCGTTCGCCGCTTGTCATGGTCTCGCACCACATGGGGTCATCCCTCCTTGGATATCTTCATGCTGACGTCGGCCGGCAAGGCCAGGCCGGCCGCGACCTCCACCGCCTTGATGATCCCGCTCGGGACCGGACAGGCGGCGTGGGCGCAGACGGCGTAGGAGGCATCGAGCAGCGACGGCAGGCCGCCGCGGAGGCCTATCTGCCTGATGGCATCGGCCTCTATGGGCTCCGGGGCGATCTTCTGGACGTGCGGGCAGTCCGTCTCGATCTCGATGCGCACGTTGTAGCCCTCTGTCTTCTGGGCTCTGATGGTCGCCTGGTGACCGCAGACCCCGGCCTCTACGGTCACGACCCCGGTGGGACCGGCGGCGCCGGCGGCAGCCGCGCTCACGCGCCCAGCAGCCGTACCGCGACCCGGGCTGCCTCCATGGCGTTCTCACCGTACCCGTCCGCACCCCACTCGTCCGCAAGGTGCTGGTTGAGCGGTGCTCCGCCGATCATGATCTTCACGCCCGGGAGCTTGGCCTTGAACTCGGGCATGTAGTCCTTGATGGCGATGATAGTGGTCGTCATGAGGGCCGACATGCACAGCAGGTCCGCGTTCGCGTCTTTGACGGCCGCTATGAAGCTCTCCATCTCCACGTCGCGGCCCAGGTCGACCACCTCGATGCCGCTCACCTCGAGCATCATCTTCACCAGGTTCTTGCCGATGTCGTGGATGTCGCCCTGCACCGCGCCGATGACCGCGGTGCCTTTCTTCGCCGCTTTGCCGGAGGCGGCCACAAGGGGCTGCAGCACGGCCAGACCCGCGTACAGGGCCTCAGAGGAGACCATCAACTCCGGGACGTAGCATTCTTCCTCTTCGTACAACCGGCCCATCTCGGCCATGCCGGCCGCCAAACCTTCCATGATCGCCTTCTGCGGGTCGACCCCGGTCGCCACTGCCTCGTTGGCGGCGGCCACCGCGGCGTCCTCGTCGCCGTCCATGACCGCTTGTTTGAGTTGCCCGAGGATCGTCGCTTCGTCTGCCATGTCCACTCCTCCTAGTACCGGCCGAACTCGCGGCAGGCTTTGACCATCTGATCGACGTTCACCGGCGGCGCCTGCGGCGGCACCTCGCAGCCGGTCATGAGGGCGAAGCCACCCGGGTGGCCCTTGCCGTCCTCGATACATTCCCTGCTCAGCTCGCGCACCTGCTCCGGGGTCCCCTCCTGCACGGTTATCGGGTCCACGTTCCCCATCACGATGATCCCCGGGAACATCTCACGCGCCTTGGCGATGGATACCTCTTTGCCCACGCTCACCATGCCCCGCTTCCCGTAACTGAGCTGGGACCAGAGCGGCAGGTTCTTGTTCTGCTCGCCGCAGATGTGGCTCAGGAAGATGGCGGTGCCCCGGGCCGTCATGTGGTCGTGGATCTCTTTGAGATACGGGAAGCCGAAGGCCTCGAAGTGCTTGGGGGAGTAGAGCTTGTTGGTCTCGATGCAGAGGTCGAAGGCCATGAGCCGCTCGGCCCCGAAGGTGTCGATCCAGTGATCGGCCTTCTTCTTGATGAAGTCGGTTATCACCCGCAGCACGTGGTGGACGAGCTCCGGCTTCTTCATGATCCAGATCATGAGCCGCTCTTCGCCGCACACCGATCCGGCCCAGGTGAGCGGCGAGCCCACCTGCACCGTCACCGTCATCCCCGATTCGTACTGCAGCCGGGAGAACTCCAGCGCCACCGGCATCGTGCCGACGGTGAGGATGTCGTCCGGGACGGCCAGCTTCCAGGCATCGTCCTCGCTCTGCACCGGGCTCTTCTTCATCATGGGAGCGCCGGTGTACTTGCGGTAGGGGAACTCGATGTCCCCTCCGAACTCGGCGCCCCCGGCGTTGGCCCAGCCGTGCATTATGAGCCCGTCGTGGCCGTAGAGGGCCATGGCGTTCTTCTGGCAGGCGAGGCTTTCCGCGGCATCGTCGTAGATCTTGGCGATGGGCTTCCCGTTCACCACGGCCGTGTGCCCCAGGATGAACTGCAGGCAAGGCACCCGGTCGACGGGTTCGTGGGCGATAAGGGCGTCCCAGCGTTCCTGGGACGTCATCTGGTCACACTGCACGTCATGACCCCCTTCGTGCGCCACTGCGGGTGGCGGATGTGGTTAGTGAGTGGTCACTCGCATTATAGGGGCCGAACGTGAGTGAGTGTGAGAGAATTGAGGCGCATCCATTCCTAGGAGGAGTTGCGGTCATGAGTCATTCTCCCCTCGCCCTGGCCGTGGGCGACCTCGAAGAAGACAAGGCGATCACTCTGGTCCTCGACAAGCTGGCCAAGGGGGAACCGGCCCTCGCCATCCTGGAGGAACTGCAGGCAGGCATGGCCATCGTCGGGCAGAGGTTCGAAGAGTGCGAGTACTACCTCTCCGAGCTCATCTACTCCGCGGACATCTTCAAGAAAGCGGGCGCCCCGCTCCAGGACGAACTCGCCCGTTGCGCTCCCAAGAGCTTCGGCACGCTGGTCCTCGGCACCGTCAAGAACGACATCCACGACTTCGGCAAGGACATCGTGGCGACCGTCATGAGCTCCAACGGCATCAAGGTCGTCGACCTGGGCGTGAACGTCGAACACCAGGCCTTCGTCGATGCCATCAAGGAATCCGGCGCCACCCTCGTCGGGATGAGCTGCCTCCTCACCACCGTCTTCGACGACATGAAGGCCGCCATCCAGGCGATAAAAGACGCCGGTCTGCGCGACCAGGTCACCATCCTCATCGGGGGCGGCCCGGTGGACGAGGCCACCAGGGACTACGTCGGCGCCGACCACTACTGCAGGACCGCCCAGGACGGCGTGGCCGCGGCCAAGCAAGTGCTGGGGGTGAGCTGAGATGGCGACCGCCGAGGGACTCTACGCCCTGCACGAGAAGCGCATCCGCGACGCGGTGGCGCTCAAGAAGCCGGACCGCATCCCGGTGGTTCCGAACGGCCCGGCGTGGCCCGGGCGGGCGATGGGCGTCTCCATCGCGGACATAGCCACGAACCCGCCGGTCTCTCGCAAGACCATCGTCGACGCCTACGCCGGCCTCGGTGAGATCGAGGGCATCCAGAGCCCGGCGTACCACGTCTGCACGCTCTCCATCCAGTGGTTGTCGCGGGTCAAGCGGCCCGGCCGGGAACTGCCCGCCGACGAACTGTGGCAGGTGGACGAGGCCGAGATCATGAAGCTCGAGGACTACGACAAGATAGTCGACCAGGGCTTCGGGCCGTGGCTCGAGGACTACTACCGGACCCAGTTGCCCGGCACTCTCGAGGAGATGGGCGCGTTCGTCGCCACCATCCCGGACGCGTTGCAACTCTGCCGCGACCGGGGGCTGGTGGCCATGACGCCGGCGGTAGCCACCATCCCGTACGAGTACTTCTGCGGCGGCCGCTCCATGAAGGAGTTCCTGCTCGACCTTTTCCGCCACGGCGACAGGGTGCAGGCGGCTATGGACGCGGCCCTGCCGGTGCTCATCGAGAACATGCGCCAGACCATCCGCGGCCTGGACCTGATGGGTCTGTGGATCGGCGGATGGCGCTCCGCCAGCGAGTTCGTGTCGCCCCGCCTGTGGAACCGCTTCGTCTTCCCGTACTTCAAGGCCATGGTCGAAGCTGCGGTCGAAGAGGGCGCCATCCCGGTGCTCCACTACGATGCCAACTGGACCCGGGACCTCGAGCGTCTGAGGGAGTTCCCGAAGGGCAAGTGTGTCCTGTCCCTGGACGGCAAGACCGACATCTTCAAGGCCAAGGAAGTCCTCGGCGATCACATGTGCATCATGGGCGACGTGCCGCCGGCACTGCTGGCCCTCGGCACCCCGGCTGAGGTCACCGCATACTGCAAGCGCCTTATGAGCGAGATCGGCCCCGAAGGCTTCATCCTGACTTCGGGTTGCGACACTCCCATAGACGCCCGGTACGAGAACGTCAAGGCCATGGTGGAGGCGGTCGCCTAGGACGCGTCTCCAAGGGCTCGGCTCGCCCAACCGCGCGACCTCTCGACGGCCTGTTCCCAGCGCGCGCGCCGGGCGGCCCGCTCGTCCGCGGACATCCGCGGCTCGAACACGCGGTCGACCCCTGCCAGCGCCGCCACCTCGCCTTCGGACCAGAACCCCACGGCGAGCCCTGCGAGTGCTGCGGCGCCGAGCGCCGTGGTCTCCAGGATGCGTGGCCGCACCACCGGGATGCCGGTGAGATCGGCTTGCAGCCGCAGCAGGAAATCGTCACCGGCGGCCCCGCCATCGACGCGCAGCGACCGGATGCCGACCCCGGCGCACGCTCCTATCGCATCGAGCACGGCGGCGGTCTGGAAGCAGATGGCCTCCTCGGCCGCCCGGGCGATGTGGGCCTTGGTGGTGCCGCGCGTCATCCCGATGAGCAGGCCGCGGGCGTCCGGGTCCCAGTAGGGCGCGCCGAGACCGGTGAGGGCCGGCACGTAGTGGACGTCGCCGCTGTCGGGCACCTGGGAGGCGAGCGGGCCGATCTCCGCCGAATCGGCGACGAGGCCCAACCCGTCCCGTAGCCACTGCACCGCGGCCCCGCCACTGAAGACCGAGCCTTCCAGCGCGTAACGGACCGTCCGGCCCGCTCCGGGGTCGTCGAGTACCCAGGCGACCGTCGACAGGAGCCCTCCGGCCGCCGGCGCCGGCCGGTCGCCGGTGTTCGCCAGGAGGAAGCAACCCGTGCCGTACGTGTTCTTGGACCCGCCTGCCTCGAAGGCCCCCTGTCCGAAAAGGGCCGCCTGCTGGTCGCCGGCGATGCCCGCTATGGGCACAGACGTCCCGAACAGTGCCGGATCCGTCGCCGTGATGGCCCCGGACGAGGGGCGCAGCCGGGGGAGGATGTCGCGGGGGATGCCGAACAGGCCGAGCATCTCGGGCGCCCAGTCGAGCGTGTGGAGATCCAGGAGCAGCGTGCGCGAGGCGTTGCTGAAGTCGGTCACGTGGGCGCGGCCGCCGGTGAGGCGCCACACGAGGAAGCTGTCGATGGTCCCGGCCCGTAGGCGGCCGCTGCGTAGCAGCTCTCGTGCCCCCGGGCGATTCGCGAGGAGCCACTCCAGCTTGGTGGCGCTGAAATAAGGGTCGAGCCGGAGCCCGGTGGTGCCGGCTATCCGAGCCGCCCAACCGGCAGCCTCCAACTCGGCGCAGCGCTCCGCGGTGCGCCGGTCCTGCCAGACGATGGCGTTCGCCAGTGGCGCGCCGGTCTCCGCATCCCAGAGGAGCACGGTTTCCCGCTGATTGGCTATTCCGATACCCGCGAGGTCGCCGGCCTCCAGCCCCGACTGTTCCAGGGCCAGGCGGCAGCACCGCAACTGAGTGGCCCAGATCTCCTCGGGGTCGTGCTCCACCCACCCCGGCTGTGGGAAGTGCTGGGCGAACGGCTCCTGCGCGGAGGCCAGCAGGCGGCCGTCACGGGCGAACACCAGGGCTCGGGAGCTCGTGGTCCCCTGATCGATGGCCATGATGCCCACACGACGCGTCATGGCTCGTACAATAGCAGCGCGGGTGACGATGTCGGGCGCGTGGCGTCCGCGGCGCCGCCGGCGCGATGCCGCCGGCCGGTCC
>CAIQPS010000098.1 GCA_903873715.1 uncultured Actinomycetes bacterium | reverse complement strand
CGCCATCATCGTGGTCGCGGTCCTTGTGTGGACGGGCAGGGTGGTGGTCCCGGGCATCTCGGGGAAGGTGTATCCCATCGAGTATGGGAGTGAGATCGCCGCGGTGGCCGACAAGTACGACATGGACCCTTACCTGATCGCCGCCGTGGTCCGCACGGAGAGCGGCTTCGACCCCAGCGCCAAGTCGGGGGACGGGGCGCTGGGTCTCATGCAGTTGCTGCCGACGACGGCCGACTGGGTCACCACGCTCGACAGCTGGAAAGGCCCTGACGACCCCACCCTCACCGATCCGTTGGACAGCCTGGAGCTCGGTACCTGCTACCTCGCATACTTGGATCGCAGCTTCGCCAGCGACATCGCCGTCATAGCGGCCTACAACGGCGGCCAGGGCAGCGTGCGCTCCTGGATCAAGAAGGCCGGCGGCATACAGTCCTTCGGTCTGGAGGACATCCCGTTCCCGGAGACCAAGGAGTTCGTGCGCAGGGTCACGCATTGGGAGGCCCTGTACAAGAAGGTCCATCCCGGCGTGTTCGCAGTAGGCTGAGACGGGCGGGCGCATGTCATCGTTCAAAGTAAGGGCCGAGTATGAACTCAAGGGAGACCAGCCTGAGGCGGTGGCCAGACTGGTCGAGGGTATCGAGCGGGGCGACCGTTTCCAGACCCTCCTCGGCGTGACCGGCTCGGGCAAGACCTTCACCATGGCCAACCTCATCGCCGAGTCCGGCAAGCCGGCGCTCGTCATGGCGCCCAACAAGACGCTGGCCGCGCAGCTCTGCAACGAGTTCCGCGAGTTCCTGCCCGAGAACGCGGTGGAGTACTTCGTCTCCTACTACGACTACTACCAGCCCGAGGCCTACCTGCCGGCCACGGATACGTATATCGAGAAGGACTCCTCCCTCAACCAGGAGATCGACCGGCTGCGCCACGCCGCCACCTCCAACCTGCTCATGCGGGACGACGTGGTCATCGTGGCCTCGGTGTCGTGCATCTATGGCTTGGGCTCGCCGGCGGAGTACCTCGGCCAGGTGGTGCTGCTCAAGGAAGGCGACGACATCAGCCGCGACGAGGTGTTCGCCAAGCTGGTGAAGATCCACTACGAGCGCAACGACATCGGCTTCGCCCGGGGCAAGTTCCGGGTGCGGGGCGAGAGCTTCGAGGTCTGGCCCGCTTACGACGACTACGCGCTGCGGGTCACCCTCTGGGGCGACCTGGTGGAGGAGATCGTCAAGGTCGACCCGCTCACGCAGGAGGTCGTCGCCCGGCTGCCCAACGTGGCCATCTATCCCGCCACCCACTTCGTCACCTCTGAGGACGCCATCGAGCGTTCGCTGGTCGAGATAGCCGAGGAGCTGGAGACGCGGGTGGCCGAACTGGAGGCCCAGGGCAAGCAACTGGAGGCCTTCAGGCTGCGGCAGCGCACCCAGTACGACATGGAGATGCTGCGCGAGCTCGGCTACTGCAACGGCATCGAGAACTACTCGCGGATCCTGGCCGGACGGGAGCCGGGTTCGGCGCCCTACACCCTGCTCGACTTCTTCCCGGACGACTTCCTGGTGATGATCGACGAGTCCCACATGACGGTACCGCAGCTGCACGGCATGTACGAAGGGGACCGCAGCCGCAAGACGATGCTGGTGGAGCACGGCTTCCGCCTGCCGTCGGCCATGGACAACCGGCCGCTCCGCTTCGAGGAGTTCATCGAGAAGGCTCCGCAGGTGGTGTTCGTGTCGGCCACGCCGGGCGAATGGGAGACCTCGGTCTCCACCCAGGTGGTGGAACAGCTGGTGCGGCCCACCGGTCTCGTCGATCCGGTGGTGGAGGTGCGGCCGACCAAGCATCAGATAGACGACCTCATGAACGAGATCCGTGGGCGGGTGGACAAGAAGCAGCGCACGCTCGTGACCACCCTCACCAAGAAGATGGCCGAGGATCTCACCGACTATCTATTGGAGATGGGCTTCCGCGTGCGCTATCTCCATTCGGAGGTGGATACGCTGGAGCGCATCCGGACCATCCGCGAGCTCCGGTTGGGCGAGGTGGATGTCCTGGTGGGCATCAACCTGCTCCGAGAAGGCCTGGACCTGCCGGAGGTCACCCTGGTGGCCATCCTGGACGCGGACAAGGAAGGTTTCCTCCGCGGCGAGACGGCGCTCATCCAGACGATCGGGCGGGCGGCGCGGAACGTCGAGGGCAAGGTCGTCATGTACGCGGACAAGCGGACCGTGGCCATGGATCGGGCCATCTCCGAGACCGACCGGCGCCGCGCGGCGCAGTTGGCCTTCAACGAGGCGCACGGCATCGAGCCCAAGACCATCGTCAAGGGCGTGTCGGACATCGCCGAGCTGCTGGGCATCAGCGCCTCGGTGCCCTACAAGGAGCGCCGCAAGACCGCCCGGGGCGAGGACATGTCGGTGGAGGACATCGAGAAGCTCATGGCTACTCTCGAAGAGGAGATGTTCCAGGCGGCCGAGGAGTTGCGGTTCGAGTATGCGGCCAAACTCCGCGACGAGATCAAGGACCTGGCGCGCGACCTGGCGCGGATGCGCGGGGACGGGGGAGGGTCGGGCGGGAAGGACGCTGCCGGTGCGGACGCGGCCGGACGTGGCGGGCGTTCAGGTGGCCGCCACAGAGGCGGCGGGCGCCGGAGGTAGCCGGGCCTGCGAGTGGGCCGGGACTTGCGCCCGGGGCGCAGCCCGCTACGGCTGGATCTTGAGGGACAACGCGTCTTTCTCCAGCCCCACGGACTTCACGGATTGCAGCCCTGCGATGAGCAGGAGCAGCTTCTTCTCGTCGATCAAGCGGGGTAGCTCAAGGCGCAGGCGGACGGTGTCGCGGTCGTTGTCCTCCGATGTCACGCCCAACTCCGCGATCTTGATGTGCGCCTGTTCCAGAGCGTCGAACAGGAGGGCCAGAGGGGCGTAGCCCGGATCGGTGAACTGCACTCTCACGCCGAGCTTCCGCCCGAACCGCTTGTACAACACGCGGTTCTCGATGAACCGGAGGGCCGCCAGGCTCACCACGACGATGCCTGTGGTCACCAGCGCCGCCGGCCAGAACCCCTGAGCGGCGAGCAGGCCGACCGCCGCGACCGTCCACAGGCTGGCGGCCGTGGTCAGCCCCCGGACGGACACGCCGTAGCGGATGATGGCGCCGGCCCCGAGGAAGCCGATGCCGGTGACGACCTGGGCCGAGATGCGATTGGGGTCGAAAGTCGTGCCGGCGAGGCCGTAGGAGGAGGCGAGCGTGAACGCCGCGGCACCCACGCCAACGAGGATGTGGGTGCGGAACCCGGCCGTATGCTCGTGGTACTCGCGCTCGATGCCGATGATGCCGGCGAGCACCGCCGCCACCACGATCCTGAGGATGACTGCCCAGATACTCATGTCCCCATGTTAGGGGCGTGGGGTCGTGGGAACAAGCGGCGCGGCCTGCGCGCCCCGCCACGTGGGCTGCGCCTTCTCGATGTTGCAGGCGCAGTCCGAGGATTTGGTATGCGCGTCATGAATGTATAGCGTAAATCATTCCGCTTCTGCTAGATTTGAGACCAGGTGCTACTCCTTACGCAAGGCCTTGGGGAGGCCTGCGGCACCACAAGGAGGGTGTGCAATGAAGAGGGTGCTGCTGCTTGGGTTGGTACTCGTCTTTGCACTGGGGGTGGTCCTCGCCGCATGCGGCTCAGGCGAGGAGACGACCAGCACGTCTCCACCCACCACTGCCGGTCCGGCCACCACTGGAGGTGCGTCGACCACTGCGCCGTCGACAGCGATGACCTACCCGGCGGGCAAGTGGAAGTTCACCTTCAACACGTTCTTCCCGGCGACCAACAAGATCGCCATCGTGGGTGAGATGTGGATGGCGGAGATCACAAAGCGCACCAACGGCGCGGTCACCTTCGAGTATCTGCCCGGTGCCTCTCTCACCGCCGCCAACAAGGTCTACGACGGTGTGGTGACCGGCATCTCCGACCTCGGCTTCTCCGTGTTCGCGTACACACCGGGTATCTTCCCGGTGATGGACCTGCTCGACTACCCGAACGGCTATCCGGCGGGCTATGTCGACACTCACGTGGTCAACGACTACTTCCAGAAGTTCAAGCCGGCCGAGCTCGGGAAGGTCCATCCGCTGGCCTTCTACGGGACCGGGCCGCAGTTGATACTGACCGTGAAGAAACCGGTCAAGACGCTCGAAGACCTCAAAGGCATGGTCATCCGCTCGACCGGGGTCGGCGCGGCCATCGCCAAAGCTCTGGGCGCTGAAGGCTACGCCGCCGCCCAGAACGAAGCGTACGAACTCATGTCCAAGGGTGTCATCGACGGCAGCCTGGCGCCGCGCGAAGTGCTGGCGGGGTGGAAGCAGGCTGAGGTGGTCAAGTACGTGACCAACTGCTTCTCGGTCGGCTCCATCACCTCGATGTACCTGATCATGAACAACGACAAGTGGAACTCGCTTCCCGCCGACGTGCAGCAGGTCTTCACCGACGTGAGCACCGAGTACGTCGAGTACTGGGCCAAGGTCGCCTCCGCGCTAGACGCCAACGGCGTCGCAGCCCTCAAGGCCCAGCCCGGCCGCGAGATCATCGATCTTGGACCCGATGAAGCCGGCAAATGGGCCACCGCTATCAAGCCCATCGTCGACAAGAAGATCGCGGACATGAAAGCCGCCGGTCTCAACGACGACTATTCCGCATTCATCGCGGAGCGCATCAAGTACTGGACCCAGAACCAGGTCTCGGAAGCCGACTGCCTGACCTGGGTCGACGCGAACGTCAAGGCTCCGGCCAAGTAGCAGCGGTCGGGCCGACCGTACTATCGAGCCGCGGGGAGGCGAGGCGGCCGCCTCGCCTCCCCGCCTGATGCGCATGGCGGGGAGGTCCTATGGAGATGCTGCCTCCTGATCAGGAGCCGTTGGCGATACGTGCAGGCGAGCCGGCCAAGGGCGTCCTGGGAGCACTGGATAAGTACACCACCCTGTTCACGAAGGTCCTGTTCTGGATAGCGGGCGCCGGCCTGGTGGGGATGTCGCTCCTCATCGTGGCGGACGTGCTGGCCATCAAGATCTTTTCCAACCCCATCCCGGGGGGCATCGAGTACGTCGCGTTCCTCGCGGTCGTAGCGATCGCCTTCGCCGTGCCCTTCACGCAGGTCATGCGAGGGCACGTGGCGGTCGACTTCATCGTAGAGGCGTTCCCGCGCCGTCTGAAACTGGTCATCGAGTGTTTCACGGCGCTGATGAGCGTCGCTCTGGTGGCGCTGCTCATGGTCTACAGTTTCCGGTACGCAGGCCTTCTCCGTTCGTCCGGAGAGGTCTCCATGACGCAGAAGATCCCCTTCTATCCCTTCGTGTATGGGATGGCAGTCTGTTTCCTGGCGACATTCCTGATCCTGGTGCTGCAGTTCGTGCGGACCATAATCAAGGCAGGTAAGCAATGGACCCGGTGACCATCGGCATCATAGGTGTCGCCGTCCTGGTGGTCATCTTCCTCCTGGGCATGCCCGTGGGCTTCACCATGGCTCTCGTGGGCGTCGCCGGGTTCATGGTCACCAAAGGCGCCAACAGCGGGCTGAGCATCCTCGCCCGCGACTTCTGGGATACGTGGTCGAGTTACAACCTCACGGTCATCCCCATGTTCGTCTTCATGGGGAGCGTGGCGTTCTATGCAGGCATGAGCGGGCGATTGTACGACGGCGCATACATCCTGTTCGGGAAGGCCCGGGGCGGTCTGGCAATCGCCACGATCGTCGCGACCGCAGGGTTCTCAGCTATATGCGGCTCGACGAGCGCCACCGCCGCAGCCATGGGCAAAGTGGCCATCCCCGAGATGCGCCGGTACGGCTACGACCCCGGCCTGGCCTGCGGCTGCATGGCAGCCGCCGGCAGCCTCGGCATCATGATCCCGCCGAGCACCATATTCATCATCTACGGCATCCTGTCCGAACAGTCCATAGGGAAACTGTTCGTGGCAGGGGTGGTGCCGGGGCTGGTGCTGGCCTTCTTGTTCATCTGCGCGGTGTTGATATGGAGCGTCTTCAAGCCCACAGCGACGCCGGCCGGCGGAAGCACCACGATGAAACAGAAACTCATGGGGATCACCGGGCTGTTCGAGATGCTGTTCCTGTTCGCGCTCGTTCTCGGCGGTCTGTTCGCCGGTCTGTTCAGCCCGACGCAGGCGGCGGGCGCGGGCACGGCGGCGGCAATAGTCATCGGCGTCGCGCGCCGATCGCTGGATCTCAAGAAGTTCTGGTATGCCATCAAGGACACCCTGCTCATCACCGCCATGATCATGACCATCGTGGCCGGCGCCACGGTGTTCGGACACTTCATGGCCGTCACCGGCATCCCCGGGGCGGTGTCGGACTTCCTGGGCGGCCTGCCGGTCCCGCCGAACGTCGTCATGATCCTCATCCTGGCCATGTACCTCGTGGCCGGGTGCTTCATGGACTCCCTGGCCATGGTCACACTGACCGTGCCCATCCTCTATCCGACGGTGGTGGCCCTGGGGTTCGACCCCATCTGGTTCGGGGTGATCATCGTTCTGGTCGTCGAGATGGGGGTGATAACCCCGCCGGTGGGCATCAACGTCTACATCATCAAAGGCGTGGCGCCCGACGTGCCCATGGGCAAGATCTTCAAAGGGGCGATGTTCTTCCTTGTGGGGATGGTGATCCTCGCGGCGCTGCTGCTGCTGTTCCCGAAGATAGCCACCTGGTTGCCGAGTCTCGTCACTTACTGACGGCTGGGCGGCGCGGCGGACCCGCGCTGCGCCCGCCCTTCTGAGGCCGCGGCCGCTCCTCCGGAGCGGCCGCTTTTGTTTCTTGGATATGCCGTTTGACCAAACCTGCCTCAGGCTATACAGTCATGGGGCCGCGCCGTCCCGGCGTCGAGGCAGCCCATCGTTCCTGGAGGCTCCGCAATGCAGACCCCAGCACTCACCGGCCGTCGTCCCTCGTACGGTTGGGTGATAGTCACCGTGTCGTTCATCCTGCTGGTCGGGTCGTTCGGCACACAACTCTGCTTCGGGCTCTTCCTCAAGCCGCTGGCCGAGGAGTTCGGCTGGTCCCGGGCGGCGGTCTCGGGAGGGATGTCGTTGCTGATGGCCGTTTCGGGCCTGGCCGGGATCTTCATGGGCAAGGCCACCGACAAGTGGGGTGCGCGTGCGGCCATCGCTCCGGGGCTGGTCCTAGGGGCGATCGGCTACCTGCTGCTCTCCCGGATGAACCACCTGTGGGAGTTCTACGTGTGCTTCGGGATCGGCGGGGGACTGCTCGCCGGATGCTCGTACACCCCGGCGGTCACCATCGTCTCTGACTGGTTCGGGCCGCGGCAGCGGACGCTTGCCATCGGTATCGCCCTGCTGGGGGTCATCGCCGGCCAGATGATCCTTTCGCCGGTGATCTCCGGAGTGATCGAAGCCGACGGTTGGCGCACGGGGTGGTGGGTGCTCGCCATAGTCGGTTTCGTCTGTGGTCTCCCCGCTCTCGCCCTCGCGCGCAAGAATCCCGACGGGGAGGCGGCGCTGGCCGCGGAGCGGCACCAGGCCGGCGGGGCGGGGCCGGGCGGGCTCACCGCGGCGGAGAGCGCACATACCTTGGCCTTCTGGATCCTGATGGCCTCCGGCGCCGCGATCGGCATGGGGTTCTACGCCTTCAACGCGCACATCGTCTCCTATGCCACCGACGTGGGTCTGACGGCCGAGAAGGCCGCTCTCATCTTCACCGTGAGCAGCGTCGGCGGAGCTCTGGGGAGCGTGCTCGCGGGTGCTACCACCCATCGGCTTGGCCACAGGTGGAGCCTGCTCCTCTTCACAGCTCTCAACGCCGTAGCGATGTTCCTGTTCATCCCGGCCGCTTCGGCCTGGGTGTTCTACCTTTTCGGCGCGGTCCTCGGCTTCGCGTTCAGCGGGGCGGTGCCGGTGCGGATGGCGGTCGTGCCGCCGTTGTTCGGTACCCGGGCGGTGGGCGCCATCATCGGCTTGGCGTCCGCATCGTTCTCGATGGGCGCCATCGCCGGGCCGTTCCTTGCCGGATACATCTTCGACTCGACGGGCAGCTACGACCTGGCTTTCATGATCTTCGGCATCCTGCTGGTGCTCGGCGCCGCCTGGCTCTACTTCCTCAAGGCGCCGAAGGGAGCCCCTGGATATCATCAGTCGGCCGAAGCCGCCGATGGTACCCCGGCCGCCGCGGGCGGCCCGGCGGCGGACTGACGTGAAGGAGCGCGCCGCCTCCGGAGACAGGCTGCGCGGCGCGTGGACCGTGGTGGCGGTCTCGTTCCTGCTGTTGTTCGGAGCGGCCGGCACGCAGATGAGCTTCGGCATCTTCCTGAAACCGCTCGCAGACGAGTTCGGGTGGGCCCGGGGCGCCGCCGCCGGCGCGATGTCCGTGCTCATGGTGGTATCCGGCCTTGTCGGGATACTGATGGGGCGGGTGGCCGACCGCTATGGGACTCGGGTGGCCGTCGTGCCGGGAGTGGTGGCCGGTGCCGTCTCCTACCTGCTCGTCTCGAGGATCGGGGCACTGTGGCAGTTCTACCTTCTGTTCGGCCTCGGGGGAGGCATCCTGGCCGGATGCGCGAACACGCCGGCTGTCAGCGCGGTATCCCGCGCCTTCGGTCCCGAGCGGCGCACGCTGGCGATCGGGACGCTGTTCCTGGGGTCGGTCGCCGGGCAGATGGTCCTCTCTCCGGTCATCGCGGCGTCGATAGGCGCCGTCGGTTGGCGGTCGACATGGCTCGTGATGGCGGGAGCGGTGTTCGCCTGCGGGGTGCCCGCCATCGCGGTGTTGGGGGGCAAGCGCCTTCCGGAAGGTTCGGGAGCCGATAACCACGGGCCCGCGCGGGCGGCGGGCACCCCCGATACCGGGAGTGACTCTCACGGTCTCACGTGGCAGGAGGCCTGTCGCACTTCGGCCTTCTGGATCCTCATCTGGAGTGGGATCCTGCTCGGGCTGGGCTCCGTGGCCTTCAGCTCCCACGTGGTCGCCTACGCCGGCGACGAGGGCGTGTCCGAAGCCACCGCGGCGCTCGTGCTCACCATCAGTGCGCTGGGCATGGCGGTCGGCACTATCGCGGCCGGGCCGCTGACGACGAGGATGGGCTACCGCTGGGCGCTCGTCGGCCTCTCAGCGCTGCACGGTGCCGCGCTGTGCCTCTTCGCACTTGCTGGGGATGCGTGGAGCTTCGACGTCCTCGGCGTGGTGGTGGGGTTCGCTTTCGCCGCGCTGATCCCGGTCCGGATGGGATTGCTCGGCCCGTTCTTCGGCCTGCGGGCCGTCGGGACCCTGGTGGGGCTGGTCGCGTTCTCTTTCTCGGTGGGCGCGATCGGGGGAGGGTTCGCCACAGGCTTCATCTTCGACGCGGCCGGGAGCTACGACCCGGCTTTCCTGGCGTTTGGCGGGCTCATGCTTGTCGGGGCGCTCGCGCAGTGCTTCCTACGGGCGCCCACGGGCGCTGCGAGCGCTGCGACAGCTCCGGAGGGCGGCGATTTGGCGGGAGAGGGACAGGCTGGGATAATCGCCTGACGGATCGCGCTGGGCGCGCGTCCGCGAAGAGCTACGAGACGAGACTGGGGAAGGACGACGCATGGCGCGCGAGGGTGCTGGCCGCAAATATGATCCGGAAGCCATCGAAACAAGGTGGCAGCAGATCTGGGCCGAGCAGAAGACGTTCGTGGTGGACAACCCTGAGCCGGGCTCCCGGCCGGGTGGCAAGGGCAGCGACGCCACCTACGTGCTCGAGATGTTCCCCTACCCCTCGGGCAGCGCCCACATGGGGCACGTCAAGAACTACACCATGGGCGACATCATCGCCCGGTTCCGCCGTCATCAGGGCCAGAAAGTGCTCCATCCGATGGGGTACGACGCCTTCGGCCTGAACTCCGAGAACATGGCCATCAAGACGGGCGAGCCGCCGGCCAAGTTCACCGAAGAGGCCATCACCACCATCAACCGCCAACTCCGCCGTCTGGGCGTGTCCATCGACTGGACCCGCGAAGTGGTCACGTCTCGTCCCGAGTACTACAAGTGGACCCAGTGGCTCTTCCTGCAGTTCTACAAGAAGGGCCTGGCCTACAAGAAAGAGGCCCCGGTCAACTGGTGTCCGTCCTGCCAGACCGTGCTCGCCAACGAGCAGGTGGTGGAAGGTTCGTGCGAGCGCTGCGACACGGTGGTGGAGGCCAAGAAGCTGACGCAGTGGTTCTTCCGCATCACCGACTATGCCGAGCGGCTGCTCCAGGACTTCGACAAGCTGGAGTCCTGGCCGGAGCGGGTCATCACCATGCAGCGCAACTGGATCGGCAAGTCGACCGGGGCGGACGTGGTGTTCGCCATCGCGCCGGTGGACGAGGCCGAGGAGGGTGGGACGGCGCGCGCTGCCGCCGGCGCCGAGGTGACGGTCTTCACCACCCGGCCCGACACGCTGTTCGGGGCGACCTTCTTCATCCTGGCGCCCGAGCATCCGCTCGTGGACGAACTGGTGGCGGGGCAGCCCGACGAGGCCCAGGTCAAGAAGTACGTGGCCAAAGCCATGGCCACCTCGCACATCGAGCGCTCCAGCATCGAGAAGGAGAAGACGGGCGTCTTCACCGGTCGTTTCGCCGTCAACCCGGTGACCGGCGGCAAGATCCCCATCTTCGTGGCCGACTACGTGCTCATGGACTACGGCACCGGCGCCATCATGGCCGTGCCCGGACACGACGAGCGTGACTTCGCCTTCGCCAAGAAGTATGGGCTGGAGGTCGTCGAGGTCATCGAGAGCCCCGACGAGTGCAAGGACTGCGAGGGCAACCTCGTGCAGCCGTACGCCGGCGACGGCCTGCTGGTCAACAGCGGGCAGTTCGACGGCCTGTCCAAGGCCGAGGGCATCGTCAAGGTCACCGAGTGGCTCAAGGAGCAGGGGAAAGCCGACTTCGCGGTCAACTACAAGCTTCGCGACTGGCTGCTGTCCCGGCAGCGCTACTGGGGCGCCCCTATCCCCATCATCTACTGCGAGAAATGCGGCGAGGTGGCGGTGCCCGACGACCAACTGCCGGTGCTGCTCCCCGCCATCACCGACTACGCGCCCAAGGGCAAGTCGCCACTGGCGGCGGCCGAACACTGGGTCAACACCACCTGCCCGCAGTGCGGTGGGCCGGCCCGGCGCGAGACCGACACCATGGACACCTTCGTCGATTCGTCCTGGTACTACATGCGCTACGCGTCTCCGTGGCGGAGCGACGTGGCCTTCGACAAGACGGCCGTGGACTACTGGCTGCCGGTGGACCAGTACATCGGCGGGGTGGAGCACGCCATCCTGCATCTGATGTACTCGCGGTTCTTCACCAAGGTCCTCTACGACCTCGGGTTGGTGGCCTTCGAGGAGCCCTTCAAGCGGCTGTTCACCCAGGGCATGATCTACTACAAGGGCGCCAAGATGTCCAAGAGCAAGGGCAACGTGGTGAGCCCCGACGAGATGGTCGGCAAGTTCGGCGCTGACTCGGTGCGCGCCTACGTGCTCTTCATGGGCCCGGCCGAGAGCGACGCCGAGTGGAACGACCAGGGCATCGAGGGCGTGTACCGGTTCCTGGGCAGGGTGTGGCGGCAGGTGACAGACGCGCTCGACGACGGCGACCTGGCGACCGGCGCTGCGGACCCGGCTTTCGACGAAGCCTCGCTGACCGCCGCCGAGAGGGCCCTGCTCGTCAAGACCAACCAGGTCGTGCAGAAGACCACGGTGGACATCGGCGAGCGTTTCCGCTTCAACACCGCTCTTGCGGCCATCATGGAACTCAACAACGACATCGCGTCCGCCCGCGCGGCCGGCCTGGGGGCGGCCGCCTCCGGACAGGCGGTGCTCACCCACGCCATGAAGACCATGGTCCGCCTCCTCGAGCCGTTCGCGCCCCATATGGGCGCCGAACTCGGGGAGATGCTGGGCTTCGAAGCCATCTGGGACGTCCCGTGGCCCACCGCCGATCCACGCTTCCTCGCCGCCGACACGGTGGAGCTGGCCGTGCAGATCAACGGCAAGGTGCGCGATCGCGTCGAGGTCGCTCAGGACGCCCCGGCCGCCGACATCCTCGCAGCCGCCAAAGCCCTCCCGGGGGTCGAGAAGTACCTGGAAGGCAAGGAAGTGGTCAAAGAGGTGGTCGTCCCGGGCCGCCTTGTGAACATCGTCGTCAGGTAGTCCGTGCACCAGGGGGGCGCGACTGGGGAAGCCTGCCGCCGTTCGGGCGGCCGGGCTCGGGGGGCCGTGGCCGCGGTGGCTGCCGGGGCGTTGGTTCTTGTCCTGCTGCTCGCCGTTCCCCTGGCCGTGAGCGCCTGCACTCAGGAAGCCGCGACCTCCACCTCTGCGCTGCCGGCTTCCACGTCGACCACGGTCGCGGTGTCGTCCTCCACCACGGCGACGTCCGATGCGGCGACTTCCACCACGGTGACATCCGGGCCCGGGGAGGAGACCACCAGCACCACGGCTCTGCCCGGCGTGGTCAAGGTCGGGGCCCTCTTCCCACTCACCGGCGACCTGGCCGCGGAGGGGGAAAGCGCGCTCAAAGGGATGCGTCTGGCGATCGAGGAGATCAACACGGCCGGGGGCATCGCCTCGATGGGCGGGGCACTTCTGACGCTCGTCGAGTCCGATTCCAAGGGAGACCCCACCACGGCCGCGGCGCAGGTCGCCGATCTGGTGCAGAAGGAGGGGGTCTCCGCCATCGTGGGAACGGGCCAATCGACGGTCGCTCTGGAGGCCACTGATGCCGCCGAGCGGCTGCAGATACCGTTCATCGTGAGTTCCGGTGCCGCCGATGAGATCACCGCGCGCGGCTTCGGCTACACCTTCCGTCTGTGCCCGAAGGCCGACTGGTACGCTCGGGACCAGGTGGCCTTCTTGAAAACGGTCAAGACCGCCGACGGATCGGCGATCGGTTCTGTCGCGCTGCTGCATCCCGAGGGCGATCTGGGCGGCCCGATCTCCGAGAGCCAGAAGGCGCATCTGTCGGCCGCCGGCATAGAAGTGGCAGCCGACATCGAGTACGCGCCCGACCAGGCCGATCTGCACAACGAACTCATCGCGGTGAGGCAGCGTGGGGCGCAGGCCGTGCTCACCGCCACGCTGTTGACCGACGCCGTGCTGATCGCTCAGTCGGCGGCGGCCCTCCATCTCAATCTACCGATCGTCGACGCTGCGGGCGGGGTCCTCGACCCTGGTTTCATCGGCGACGCGGGAGAGACGGCCGCCCTTGTGATGAGCGTGGCGGAGTCCGGCCCCGGCATGGCCTCCGGTCTCGGTGCGGACCAGGGGACGGCTCAGTCGGACCCGGTGCTCGACGCCGACATGTTGTACGCGTATCAGGCGGTCTACGTCCTGGCCTCCGCCCTCGAGCGAGGCGGGTCGGCCGAGGGCCCGGTGCTGCGCGGCGCCCTCAAGACGACGGCGCTGTATGGCAAGCACCTGGTCATCCCCCAGGGCCTGCTCATGTTCGACGCCACCGGTCAGAACCAGGAAGCGCGGTTGCTCGTGCTCCAGGTTCAGGACGGCCGGCTGGTGACGGTCTGGCCTCAGGAGTACGCGCAGAGCAGTCCGCAGGCACCCTGACGGCGCGACCGGGGAGCGTCGCCCGACGCTTCTGCCGGATGAGTGGACCTTTGCGATATGGTGGCTGTGGTCATGAACGTGATTGCCGGAGACATCGGGGGCACCAAGACCATCCTCGCCGTCTATACGACCGAGGGAGGCCCGCGCGCGCCGCTCGCCGAGAAGAGCTACCCGAGCCGGCACTACGAGACGTTCGAGGCCATTGTGCGCGAGTTCCTGGACGACACCCGACTGCATGCCGAGCGCGCCTGCCTCGGTGTGGCGGGGCCGGTGGTGACGGGGCGGGCCCGCGTGACCAATCTGACCTGGGTGGTCGACGCCTCTGTCCTGCGGTCGGAGTTCGGCTGGTCGGACGTGATCCTGCTCAACGACATGCAGTCGGTCGGGTGCGCCATCCCGGTGCTCCGCGACGAGGACCGGTTCACCCTCAACGAGGGCATCAGCGTGCCGGGAGGCAGCATCGCCGTCCTTGCGCCGGGCACCGGGCTGGGGGAGGGGTTCCTCAGCTTCCATGACGGCGCCTATCGCGCCTTCCCCTCCGAGGGCGGCCACGCCGCGTTCGCACCGGTGGGCCCACTGCAGATCGGGCTGCTCGCCCACATGAACGCCCAGGGCTACGACCACGTGAGCGTCGAGCGGGTCTGCTCGGGCAGGCTGGGCATCCCCAACCTCTACGCCTACCTGAAGACCACCGGGTTGGAGGAGCCGGACTGGCTTGCGGCCGAACTGGCTGCGGCCGACGACCCGACCCCGGTGATCCTGCGGGCGGCGCAGGGCGAGGGCCGGCAGGCAGAATTGGCGGCGGCCGTCCTCGATCTGTTCGTGCTCATCCTCGGGGCCGAGGCCGGCAACCTGGCGCTCAAGGTGCTGGCCACCGGCGGCGTCTATTTAGCGGGCGGCATCTCTCCGCGCATTCTGGGCGAGCTGCAGAGGCCGGGGTTCCTCGAAGCGCTGCGTGCCAAGGGCAGGTTCCGCGAGGTACTCACCGTCATGCCGGTGCACGTCATCCTGGACCCGGGCGCCGGTCTGCTCGGCGCAGCGGCCTGCGGGCTGGCTGAGGCGCAACGGGGACGGCGCGGGCCCGTCTAGGCCTTCCCGGCCACGCTCTTTCTGCTCCCTTTCCTTCCGCCGAAGAGGAGGAAGTTGAGCGGGAGCAGCCAGGGGAGCGAGCAGATCCACACTCCTGCGACGGTTGCGAGATATGTCACCAGACCTATGATGACAGTCTGAAGGATCAACGGGAGCGAGCCCAGGAGCTTGATGCCCTGGGGGATGGTGACCTGCAGGACGGCCAGGTGCGCCATGTACACGCCGAACATCAGCGATCCCCAGGGGAGCACCCTCCTCCAGAAGCTCCCGGCCGAGAAGCGCCGCTCCCATGTCGAGAAGAACGCGAGGAAGGTGACGGCCCCCGCGAACTGGAAGACAAGACCGGGGAGCAAGAAGTATTGCCGCGAGGCAGCGCCCAGGTCGAGATACTCGTAGCGGAACTCGAACCAGTAAGCGACCAAGGACACGACGCTGACGGCCAGCAGGGGGTACCTCAACCTGCGGATGCGCTCCAACAGCCCGCCTTCGACCCCCAGCCAGAGTCCGAAGAAGAAGAACAACGCCCAGGCGAACCCGATCTTGCCCCAATGCCACTCGAAAAAGAAGTGGTCAGGCTTCTGCGTCCAAAAGAGCGCTTCCGACACCGCGTAGAACGCCAGGGTGCACGCCGCCGAGACCATGGTGGCAAGCCGGGCGGTGCGGGGAGTGAGCGAGCGGGCCATGAACGAGTACACCAGCAGGAACTGGATGAGCACCGCGATGAAGTACAGGTGGTTGTAGCCGGTGAGGACGAACCACAGCGTGGACAGGCTGAAATACGAGCTGTGCCAGAGGTTGACGAAGATGAACATGTAGATGATGTCCCACACGAAGAACGGCAGGACGATGGTGCGCACCCGAGTGCGCCAGAACCCGCCGACGTCCAGCTTGTAGGTGGGGTCGCGGTGGCGCAGGCCCATGAGGAGGCCGGAGATCATGAAGAAGGCCGGCACCGCGAACCGCATGAAGGACGAGAAGACGAGGGTCCAGGGGCCGGGTTTCGCGCCCGCCAGGATGCCGTCCACCGTGTGGGCGAGCACCACTATGAAGATGCAGACCACCCGCGCTACTTCGATGAAAGCCATGCGGCCCGATATCGAACTGGGCGCGGTCTTGGCCGCACCCGAACTTTGCGCTGCGCCGACAAGCGTCGCCATAGTCTCTTCACTCCATTCGCGAGTAGCCGGACATCACCGCGGGGAACAAAGGCTTCGCGTGGACGGGCCGCGCGCCTGCGGCAGGGCGGCGGACCGTTTCTTAGTATCGGGCTCTTCGGCCGTGTCCGAAAGTTGGCCGAAGGTCCCATACCCGGCGGAGGGGCACGGGCTGCTCGCGTCGTATATACAATGAGGGCGAAAGCAAGGCGTTCGTGGGTTGCATCCTCAGAACCTAAGGAGCTGGACCCTGGGATGACGATACGTTGTCGTGCGCCGTTGCGGATCAGTTTCGGGGGCGGCGGGACTGACGTCTCCCCTTACAGCGATGAGCGGGGCGGTGCGGTGCTCGCGGCCACCATCGACCGATGGGCGTATGCCACCCTCGTCCCCGGGGGCGACATCATCGAGGTCGAGTCCATCGACTACGACGCGGCCGTGAGCTACCCGCTCGACCGCCCCTTCGTCTACGACGGCCAACTCGATCTGGCGAAGGCCGTGATCGACCATTTTCGCCGCGAACACGGGCTCAGCGAGGGCATGCGGGTGCGGCTTCACAACGACGCTCCTCCCGGCAGCGGTCTCGGCTCGTCATCCGCGATCGTGGTAGCCATGATCGGCGCCCTCTCGGCGTATCTGGGGCTCGGACTGGACCCGTACGCGGTTTCGGAGCTGGCCTATTCCATAGAACGCGACCAAGCGGGCATCAAGGGAGGCCGGCAAGACCAGTACGCCGCGGCCTTCGGCGGGTTCAATTTCATGGAGTTCAACCACGCGCACACGGTCGTCAGCCCGCTGAGCCTGAGTCCGGAGCAGGTGTGCGAACTGCAGTACGAACTGGTGTTGGCCTTCGTCGGCGGGCAGCGGTTCTCGGGGTACATCATCGAGCGTCAGATGGACGCGTTCGCCAACCGGGACGCCGATGCCAAGGCGGCGCAAGCAGTGGCGGCCATGGACGAGCTCAAGAGGATCGCGTACGAGATGAGGGAGGCGCTGTCCCAGGGCGACCTCCCGGCCATGGGCGCCATGCTCGACCGGTCCTGGCAGGCCAAGAAGCGGATGGCTGAGGGCATCACGAACCCCCGGATCGACGAGGTGTACGCCGCGGCCATGCAGGCCGGAGCCCGTGGTGGAAAGATCTCCGGGGCGGGCGGCGGCGGCTTCATGTTCTTCCTGACCGACCCGACCCGGCGCTTTGCCGTACAGGATGCCTTGAGGCGCAACGGGGCCGAGGTGGTCAACTTCAGTTTCGTGGAGGAGGGCATGCGCGCATGGTCCGTGTAGGGGAGGAGGCGACCTCTGCCGCGCTCGGCCGGGCCCTTGCGGAGCATCGCGAGGCGGTCGACGGGGTCGCGTCGATGGCGGGCGAGATCGGGCGAGCTGCCGACGTGATCGCCGAGTGCCTGGCGGGCGGCGGGCAGTTGCTCATCTGTGGGAATGGCGGTTCCGCGGCCGACGCGCAGCACGTAGCTGCCGAGTTTGTCGGACGGTATCTCAAGGAGCGGGAACCCTGGCCGGCCCTGGCCTTGCCGGTGAACACCTCGGCCGTGACTGCCGTCGGTAACGACTACGGGTTCGAGGAGGTCTTCGCCAGGCAGGTCGCGGGGCACGGCCGCCCGGGTGACGTCCTTCTGGCGATCTCCACTTCCGGCAGGAGCCCGAACGTGTTGAGAGCCGCCGAGGAGGCGCGGACGCGGCGGATGGTGGTGATCGGCTTGTCCGGTGGGGATGGCGGCGAATTGGGACCGTTGTGCGACATCGCGCTCGTGGTTCCCTCCAGGTCGACGCCGCGCATCCAGGAAGCGCACATCCTGATCGCGCACGTCATCTGCGGGCTCGTGGAGGACGCACTTTCGTGAACGAGGCCATCGTCCTCGCGGGAGGACTCGCCACGCGCCTGGGCGATCTGGCGGCCGAGAGGCCGAAGTGCCTGCAAATGCTCGGAGACCGCCCGCTTCTCGACTACCTGCTGTGGAACATAGCGCGGCACGGGATCCGCAGGATCGTGCTGGCGACCGGTTGGCTCCACGAGGCTGTGGAGTCGTATGTGGGGGATGGGTCCCGCTGGGGCGTCGAAGCCCTCTATTCCCGCGAGACCGAGCCGCTGGGGACCGGGGGCGCCGTCGCGCTGGCAGCATCGCTGCTCGCCGGGGATGACGTCCTCATCGTCAACGGGGACGGGCTCATCGACTGCAATTACCTGGACCTGGCCCTGCTGCGGCGAGCGACCGGCGCCGACGTCGCGATGGCTCTGACCGAGGTGGCCGACGCCGCACACTCGGGGGCCGTAGAGGTCGACCCAAGCGGGCGCATCCAAGCCTTCCGGGAGAAGACGGTGACCGGCCGGGGTCTCGTCAATGCCGGAGCCTACGTCGCCGCGACACGGTGGCTGCGCGGGCTGTCTCAGGGGCGCTCTTCCCTCGAATCGGATGCATTCCCGGCACTCGTGCGCACCGGCCGCTTGGCCGGGCGGGAATACACCGGCTTCTTCACCGACATCGGGACGCCGGAGACTTTGGCGGAAGCGCGGGTATCCGTCCCGGCGTGGCGGCGCAAGCCCTGCGCATTCCTCGACCGCGACGGGGTCATCAACGTGAACGTCGACAACGTGCACAGGATCGAGGATTTCCGCTGGATGCCGGGGATGCCCGGCGCGGTCAAGCTGCTCAACGACGCGGGGTGGCTGGCGATCGTGGTCACGAACCAGGCAGGCATCGCAAGGGGCTACTACACGGAACAGGAATTCGCGGCGTTCACCGCCTGGATCGACGGGCGACTGGCCGAGGCCGGCGCGCATGTGGACGCCACCTACTACTGCCCGCACCATCCCACTGCGGGCCTCGGTGCATATCTGGCCGACTGTGGATGCCGCAAACCGGCCCCGGGGCTGCTCGAGCGTGCGATCGCGGAGTGGCAGCCCGACGTGGGGCGCAGCCTGATGATCGGCGATCAGCCGTCGGACATGCAAGCTGCCGCGGCCGCGGGGCTGCGGGGGATCCTGTATCAGGGCGGAGACATCTCCGAGGTGGTCAGAGGCATCGTCGAGGAGGCCGCTGCGGGCCGGTAGCCGCTAGGCTGTGCGGGTGGAAGCGCCGGGGGGTCTGGGAAAGCAGAGGGGGCGGCCCGAAGGCCGCCCCCTTGTGTCTCGCTGGAGGCGCCCGCCCGCTTGCGCGGTGGCGCCGTCATGCAAGGTCCTACTTGTTGGCGCGATGTTCCACCAGGTTGTCGACCACGGACGGGTCGGCCAGGGTGGAGGTGTCGCCCAGGTCGGTGACATCGTTCGCGGCGATCTTCTTGAGGATGCGGCGCATGATCTTGCCCGAGCGGGTCTTCGGCAGGCCGGGGGCCCACTGGATGGCATCCGGGCTGGCGATCGGGCCGATCTCGGTGCGCACGTGCTTGACGAGCTCTTTCTTGAGGTCGTCGGTCGGCTCGACACCGATGTTCAGGGTGACGTAGGCGTAGATGCCCTGGCCCTTGATGGGGTGAGGCATGCCCACGACGGCCGCTTCGGCGACAGCCGGGTGGCTGACGAGAGCGGATTCGACCTCGGCGGTACCCATGCGGTGACCGGAGACGTTGATGACGTCGTCCACGCGGCCGGTGATCCAGTGGTAACCGTCCTCATCGCGGCGGCAACCGTCGCCGGTGAAGTAGTAACCCGGGTACTGGACGAAGTAGGTGTCTTTGAAGCGGTCGGCGTCGCCGAACACGGTGCGCATCATGCCCGGCCAAGGCCGCGCCATGCACAGGTTGCCCACGCCCGGGCCTTCGATCTTCTTGCCGTCTTCGTCAACGAGCACGGGCTCGATGCCGAAGAACGGGAAGGTGGCGGAACCCGGCTTGGTCTTCATCGCGCCCGGGAGAGGGGTGATGAGGAAGCCGCCGGTCTCGGTCTGCCAGTAGGTGTCCACGATCGGGCAGTTGCCACCGCCGATGAGGTCGTGGTACCACAGCCACACTTCGGGGTTGATGGGCTCGCCCACGCTGCCCAGGATGCGGAGGGAAGACAGGTCGTGCGCTTTGACCCAGTCGTCGCCTTCACGGGCGATGGAGCGGAGAGCGGTGGGAGCGGTGTAGAAGACGCTGGCTTTGTACTTCTCGACCACAGCCCAGAAACGGTCGGGTTTCGGGTAGCTCGGCACACCCTCGAAGAGGATGCTCGTGGCGCCGTTGGCCAGCGGGCCGTACACGATGTAGGTGTGACCGGTGACCCAGCCGATGTCGGCGGTGCACCAGTAGACCTGGCCGGGATGGTAGTCGAAGACCAGCTTGTGGGTCATGGCGCCGTAGAGCAGGTAGCCACCGGTGGTGTGGCACACGCCCTTGGGTTTGCCCGTCGAGCCCGAGGTGTAGAGGATGAAGAGCGGATCTTCCGCGTCCATCCACTCACATTCGCACTCGGCTTTGATGTCCGGAGCGGACATCTCGTCTTCGAACCAGGTGTCGCGACCCTCGACCCACGGGATCTCCACGCCGGTCCACTTGACCACGATGCAGCTCTTGACGTCGGGGCACTCGAGCAGAGCGGCGTCGACGTTGGTCTTGAGCGGGGTGGGCTTGCTGCCGCGAAGGCCGGTGTCGGCGGTGACTACGACGGTCGCGCCGGCGTTCAGGATGCGATCGCGGATGGCGTCAGCGGAGAAACCGCCGAAGACCACGCAGTGGATGGCGCCGATGCGGGCGCAGGCCAGCATGGCGACGGGCAGGGCGGGGGTCATCTGCAGGTAGAGGCAGACCCGGTCGCCCTTTTTGACGCCCTTCTTCTTGAGGACGTTGGCGAATTTGGTGACCTGCTCGTACAGATCGTTGTACGTGATGGTCTCGACGGATTCCGGGGAGTCACCCTCGAAGTAGTAAGCGACAGTGTCGCCTTTGCCGGCCTCGACGTGCCGGTCGATGCAGTTGTAGGAGACGTTCAGCTTGCCACCCTCGAACCACCGGACCTTCGCGTTGGCGAAATCATGGTTCTGGACGGTGTCCCACTTCTTGAACCAGCTGACGTACTGCTCGGCCTGCTCAGCCCAGAACGCATCGGCGTCGTCCATGGAGCGCCGATACATCTCCTGGTACTGCTCCATGCTGTTGATCCAGGCTTCCTTCTGAAGCTCTGCTGGGACGTCGAATACTTGATCGGTAAGTTCTGCCACTCTACTTGCCTCCGCTCGTTTTGGGGGGTAAAACTACTTTTTTGCGGGTGCTCCATCGAAGGCTGCCGGGAATCTGCTCCGGGCCCCCCGGTATCCTGGGCCGCGCCATGCGTTGTCCTTGGTCCCACCTTGAGAGGGGTCGATTCCAAGGTCCCCGCGTCGCGCGTGCCGAAGATCCTTCCGCGCAGCGTCATTCGTCAGCAGCCTGTTGAGGCGCACGAGCGTAGAATATCACAGACGTCTATCGAGACCGGAGGGGGATGCATGTTCCTACAGGTGTGCGGGGCTGCTCGGGAAGTCACCGGGTCCAACTATGTCGTGGAGGTGGGGAAGACCCGTTTCCTGGTGGACTGCGGGATGCACCAGGGGGGCGACAAGGAGGAGGCGCTCAACTTCGCGCCCTTCCCATACGACCCCGCCGAGATAGACTTCGTGCTGCTCACCCACGCGCACATCGACCACTCGGGCCGTCTCCCACGCCTGGCCCGCGCCGGCTTCTCGGGCCCCGTCTACGCGACGCCGCCCACGTGTGACCTGGCGGAGATCATGCTGATGGATTCCGCCTATATCCAGGAGATGGAGGCGGAATGGCGGACGCGCAAGGCGAGCCGCGCCGGCCGCCGGGGGATAGAGCCGCTCTACACCCAGGACGATGCTCGGAAGACCCTTCGCCTGTTCCGGCCCGTCGAGTACGGCAAGCCTGCCGACCTGGCCCCGGGCGTGCGGGTCGTGTTCCACGACGCGGGCCACATCCTGGGCTCTTCGTTCCTGGAGTTGCGGCTCGAAGACCAGGGCGAGAAGGTCAAGGTGCTGTTCAGCGGCGACGTGGGCCAGCCGGACCAGCCCATCATCCGCGACCCCGACATCGTCAAGCAGACCGACTACCTGCTCATGGAGTCCACCTACGGCGACCGCCTGCACGAGCACAACGGGACGCCCAAGGCCAAGCTCGCGAGTGTCCTCAAAGACGCCAAGAGGACCGGTGGCAACGTCATCATCCCGGCCTTCGCCGTAGGGAGGACGCAGGAACTCCTCTATTTCCTGCGCGAGATCTTCCAGGAGAACGACTTCGACATGCCGGTGTACGTGGACAGCCCGCTCGCCTCGAAGGCCAGCGAGGTCTACCGCAAGCACCCGGAGGCCTTCGACGAGGAAGCCTGGAAGCTGGTGAAGGAGGGTGGGGCCTTCGACTTCCCGCAGCTCCAGTTCACGCATAGCGCCGATGAGTCCAAGGCCCTCAACGGCAAGCGGGGGGTCGTCATCATCTCGGCGAGCGGCATGGCCGATGCCGGGCGCATCCGCCACCATCTGAAGCACAACCTGTGGAGGCCCGAAGCCCACGTGGTCATCGCCGGGTTCCAGGCGCAGGGGACGCTGGGCCGCCGCCTGCTGGACGGCGACAAACGGGTGCGCATCTTCGGCGAGGAGATCGCGGTCAAAGCCCACATCGACGAGATCACCGGGTTGTCCGCGCACGCCGACCAGGAGCAGCTCATGGCCTGGGCTTCGAACTTCGAGCCTCCGCGATTGACGATCCTCGTTCACGGGGAACTGAACTCAGCCCTGACGCTCGAGCGGCTGCTCGAGGAGCGGCTGCACTTCAAGGTCGTCGTGGCTGAGCCGAACGAGATCATCGACCTCGATGGCGAGGTGGGCCCGAGCGCCTGAACCGGACGACGGCGCGGCCGGGCCTGCGGCCCGCCGGCGGCCGCTCGAGGTGAGGAGGCACCGATGCGCGCGATGCTGTTCGAACGGACGGGAGAGCCGCTCCGGCTCGCCGACGTGCCGATCCCGGAGCCCCGAGCCGGGCAGGTGCGGATCAAGGTCGAGGCCTGCGGGGTGTGCCGCACCGATCTGCACATCATCGACGGGGAACTGCCGCCTCACAAGCGCCCGCTGATTCTTGGGCACCAGATCGTCGGTGTCGTGGACAAGGCTGGGCCGGAGGCGGACGGGGACGTCGCAGGCGGCGCGGAGGCTTCGACCTTCGCCGGCACCGCCGCACTGAAGGTGGGCGACCGGGTGGGGGTGCCGTGGCTGGGCTGGACCGACGGCACCTGCCGGTACTGCCGCAGCGGCCGGGAGAACCTGTGCGACCATGCGCGCTTCACCGGCTACGACATCGACGGGGGCTTCGCCGAATACGCGGTTGCCGACCACCGCTTCGCCTTCCCGATCCCAGGCGGGTATCCGGTGCCGCAAGCGGCCCCGTTGCTCTGCGCGGGCCTCATCGGCTGGCGGTCGCTGTCCATGACCGGTGACGCCGAGCGCCTGGGGCTCTACGGGTACGGGGCGGCCGCACACATCATCACCCAGGTGGCCCGGTATCAGGGCCGCCGGGTCTTCGCCTTCACCCGGCCTGGCGACACCACCTCCCAGGGGTTCGCCCGGGAGATGGGCGCGGAATGGGCCGGCGACACGGCTACGGCCGCACCCGAGCCGCTCGATGCCGCCATCATCTTCGCTCCGGCGGGAGACCTGGTACCGTTGGCCCTGAAGGCGGTGGCCAAGGGGGGAGCAGTGGTCTGCGGAGGCATCCACATGAGCGACATCCCGTCCTTCCCCTACGAAGACCTGTGGGGCGAGCGGGAGATCCGGTCGGTGGCGAACCTCACCCGGCAGGACGGCCGCGAGTTCCTGGCCCTGGCGCCGGAGGTCCCGGTGCATACCGAGGTGGAACTGTTCCGGCTGGAGGAGGCCGGCGAGGCCCTCGACCGGCTCCGCAGCGGCCGTGTCCGGGGAGCTGCGGTGATCGCTCTCGACACGGCGGAAGCGCAGGGCGGCCGTCACCTGAGAGAATGACCTTCAGAGATGAGTAGCGCCTGAAAGGAGGGGGTGGGTTGCCTGTCCGTCCGCTGGTCTCGTACTCCATAGAACGCATCGAGGTGCTGGGCGAAGACGGCACCGTCGACCAGGGGTTGATGCCCTCTCTTTCGCCCGGCGACATCAAGCGCCTCTACGCGCACATGGTGCTCACCCGGCAGGTCGACGAGCGCATGTTCAAACTGCAGCGTCAGGGCCGGCTGGGGACCTTCGCCCGGGTGGCCGGCCAAGAGGGCGCGCATGTGGGCGCAGCCTTCGCGCTGCGCGCCACCGACTGGCTGGTCCCGGCCTTCAGGGAGACCGGCGCCTTGCTGCTGCGGGGCATCCCCATCGCGCAGCTGCTCCAGTTCTGGGGTGGGGACGAGCGGGGCGGGAAGTTCCCCAAGGAGCTGCGGACGCTTCCCGTGGCCATCCCGGTGGGGACGCACATGCTGCACGCGGTCGGCATAGGGTGGGCGATGAAGGCGTCCGCCGAGGACGCGGCGGTGCTCACCATCTTCGGCGAGGGGGCGACCTCCGAGGGGGACTTCAGCGAGGCCATGAACATGGCCGGGGTCTTCCAGGCGCCTGTCGTGTTCTTCTGTCAGAACAACCAGTACGCCATCTCCGTGCCGTTCACCCGGCAGACGGCATCGCCCACCGTGGCGCAGAAGGCGCTGGCGTTCGGGATGTTCGGGGTGCAGGTGGACGGGAACGACGTGTTCGCTGTCTACCGGGCCGTCTCGGAGGCGCTCGAGCGGGCCCGGACCAGCGGCGAGCCCACGCTCATCGAGGCCCTGACCTATAGGGTGACCGACCACACCACTTCCGACGACGCCCGGCGCTATCGCGAGGACGAGGAAGTGGCCCCCTGGCGCGGCCGCGACCCCATCGAGAGACTGGCCCGCTACATGCGCGCCAACGGGCTCCTCGACGAGGCGGGGGAGGCAGAGGTGCTGGCCGAGGCCGACCGGCAGGTGGCGGAGGCGGTGGCCGCCTTCGAGGCCCTGGATCCGCCGGGGCCCGAGGAGATCTTCGCCCACGTGTACGCAGAGAAGACGGCGCCCCTGCTCGAGCAGGAGGCCGCGCTCCGAGTCCGGCTGGCGGGCGGAACCTCGGGCGGGGCTGGGGGTACGTCGGCGAACGAGCCGGCGGAGGGGGTGTGACATGGCGCGCCTGAACATGGTGGACGCCATAGACCAGGCCCTTCAGCAGGCCATGGACCGCGATCCGAAGATGGTCATCATGGGCGAGGATGTCGGGCGCGATGGCGGGGTGTTCCGGGTCACGGACGGCCTCATCCAGCGCTTCGGGGACCAGCGGGTGATCGACACGCCCCTGGCCGAGTCGGGCATCGTGGGCATGGCGATAGGGATGGCCATCGCCGGCTATCACCCGGTGGCCGAGATCCAGTTCTCGGGGTTCGTCTATCCTGCGTACGACCAGCTGGTATGCCACGCGGCCCGGATGCGCAACCGCAGCCGCGGCGAGTTCACGGTGCCGCTGGTGGTGCGCATGCCCTACGGCGGCGGTATCCGGGCGCTCGAGCATCATTCGGAGAGCATGGAGGCCGTGTTCGCTCACGTGCCCGGACTCAAGGTGGTGATCCCCGCCGATCCTTACGAGGCCAAGGGGCTTCTGAGTGCGGCCCTGGCCGATCCCGACCCGGTGGTCTTCTTCGAGCCGGCGCGGGTGTACCGGGCCATCAAGACCGAGGTGCCTGAGGAGCCGTACACAATCCCGCTCGGGAAGGCGCGGGTGGTACAGGAGGGCACCGACCTGACCCTCATCGCCTGGGGGGCCCACGTGCGCACCATCAAGGACGCGGCCCAGAAGCTGGAAGCGGAGGCGGTGGCCAAGGCCGAGGTCATCGACGTGCGGACGCTGTCGCCGTTCGACTACGAGACGGTGGTGGCGAGCGTTCGCAAGACCGGGAGGGCCATCATCGTGCACGAGGCCCCCAGGTCGTGCGGCTTCGGGGCGGAGATATCGGCGCAGATCATGGAGCGGGCCGTGCTGCATCTGGAGGCGCCGGTCGTGCGGATCACCGGGTTCGACACCATGCCGCCGCTGGGGAGACTGGAAGACTACTATCAGCCGGATGCGGGGATGGTGGTGGACGCCGCCAAGGCGCTGCTCAAGTTCTAGAGGGGGCTGGGATGCACTACGACGAACTCCTCAGGCTGGCGAAGAGCCGGCGGACCATACGGGTCCTCCGGCCCGACCCGGTTCCCATGGAGGACCTGGAGAAGGCGCTGGAAGTGGCCCGCTGGGCCCCGAGTGGCTTCAACATGCAGCCGGCCGAGTTCCTGGTCCTCACGGACCCCGAGAAACGGGCCGCGGTCAAGCGCATCATCGACGATTGGATCGAGGACGACTTCTACGTGCTCGAGGCCACGCGCGAGGCCTGGCAAGGGCCCGCCTGGACGCTCGAGGACCGGGGCCGGGTGGCGTGCCCGGCGGCGCCGGTGTACATCCTCATCGTGGGGGACACCCGGCGCAAGGCAGGGCTGCCGATGAACGCCCGGTTTTGCCGGCAGAAGGGGGAGTCCATCTTCGAGACCTCCCTCGCCGACGCCTTCGCCTACCTATGGCTGGGGCTCGAGAGCGTCGGGTTGGGCGCCCAGCCGGTGTCGGCGGTCAAGAACGACCGGCCTCAGGCACTCATCAAGCAGTATCTGGGATTGCCGGAGTTCATCTACCCTTACGAGATGCTGGCTGTCGGCTACAGCGGCTTGGAAGAGGGCCCTCCGGCCAAGCTCATGCGCCATCTCGACGAGATCGTGCACGTCGACGGGTCGGGAGAAGGGATGTTCCTGAGCGACGACGAAGTGCGCAAACAGATACGGAAGCTGCGTATGGGCAACGTGGCCCGCCACGCCCCGAGCGAGTGAGGGATCAGATGGCGTTCGAGTTCAAGTTCCCGGACATCGGAGAGGGCATCACCGAGGGCGAGTTGCTGTCCTGGAAGGTCAAGGAGGGCGACCGGATAGCCCAGGACCAGACCGTCGCCGAGATGGAGACGGACAAAGCGGTGGTCGAGATGCCGTCGCCCCGGGCGGGCAGGGTCGTCAAGCTGCATGCGGCCGAGGGTGACATCGTGAACGTCGGAGACGTGTTGGTGACCATCGACGACGGGGCCGCGCCGCAGGCTGCGCCGGCGGCGCCCACGCCAGCAGCGGCGCCGAGACCGCCGGCCGCGCCTACGCCCGCCCCCGTGTCCGCGCCGACCGCACCGCCCAAGCCCGCGCCCAAGCCCGCGCCCGACGACGTGCCCTACACCGGCTCAGTCGTGGGCCGCCTCGAGGAGGCCCCGGACGAAGAGGAGGAGGCGCCCGCGCAGCCTGCGCCGCCGCCCGCCACCGAGGAGCCCGAGATCCTGGCCATGCCTTCGGTGAGGGCCCTGGCCAAGGAGTTGGGCATCGACCTGAGGACCCTGCGGGGCACCGGGCAGGGAGGGCGCATCCTCAAGCAGGACGTTGAAGATCTCGCGGAGGCTCTCGCCTACGGGGAGACCATCGCCGCCGCGGCGCCCCGGGCGCGGGCGGTCCCGGCGCAAGGAGCGGCTGCGGCTGCCCCGGCTGCGACTCCGGCCCCGACGGCGCCGGCCGCGGGCCGCGAAGAGGAGGCGCCTCCGGCGCCCGTCCTGGGCGGCACCATCGAGAGTGACGGCCACGGGCCGGTGGAACGGGTGCCCTTCCGCGGGGTGCGGCGCAGCATGGCCAAGCGGATGGCCGAGGCCGTCTCCAAGCAGGCTCAGGTCACCACCATGGACGAGGCCGACGTCACCATCATCAAGCGCATCCGGGAGAAGGAGCGCACGCTGGCGGCGGAGCGGGGCATCCGGCTCACGTACCTCGCCTTCGTGGTGAAAGCGGTGACTGCTTCGCTGAAGCGGTTCCCCAGGCTCAACGCGCTGCTCGACGAATCGGGCGAAGAGTTCCTGCTCAAGCGCTACTACAACATCGGCATCGCCATCGACACGAAGTACGGGCTGATGGTCCCCAACATCAAGGACGCCGACCGCAAGAGCATCTTCCAGATAGCCGAGGAGATCGTCGACCTGGTCGACAAGGCGGACGAGCGGGCCATCGACATGCAGGGCTTCCGGGGCGGGACGTTCAGCATCAGCAACTATGGGGCCATCGGCAGCCTGTATGCGACACCGGTGATCAACTATCCGGAAGTGGCCATCCTGGGGATGGGCCGGGTCCGGGAGACCCCGGTGGTGCGCGACGGCAAGGTGGCCGTCCGGCTGATGATGCCCCTCGCGCTCACCTTCGACCACCGCCTGGTGGACGGCGCGGAGGCGGCGCGCTTCCTCAACCTGGTGATCAGCTATCTGGAGGACCCGGACCTGCTGCTTCTGGAAGGAGCCTGAGACGGACCGACCTTTGGATTCTCTCGATACTGAAGGCCTGTGGGCGGCCACCCTCGGTTGCGAGGTGGTGCTGCTGGTGGCCACCGACATCGAGGCGGCCATGCTCGCTCCCGCCCTCCGCGACGGGGGCGAGTTCCTCGTGGCCGGCAAGCGCGTGCTTCTGGGAGAGTTGGCGCCGCTCAGCGCGGACCCGCACGCGTCCGCCCCGGGGTGCCGGGTGGTGCTGGCCGTCAGCGGGATAGACAAGGTGAACGCAGCCCATCTGCTCACCTGCCTCCTGCAGGTGATGAGGCCGCGGCCGCGCCTGGTGCTCCAGGCCGGTATCGCGGGGGCACTTCCGGCTGTGGGCGAGTTCGTCCCCGCGGAGATCGGGGATGTGGTGATCGCCACCAGGGAGGCCTACTCCGACACCGGCAGTTCCAGCCCCTTCGGCTGGTTGTCCGCCCGCGAACTCGGCTGGCCGATAGCGCTGCTGGATGGAGCCGAGACCGGAGGGGTGTTCCCGGCCGACGGCGGGCTGGTGAAGGCCGCTCTGCAGGTGGTGTCCGAGGCCGCCACCCACGACGAGACGAGCGCTCTGGCCGCCGTACGGCCCGAACAACATCCGCGGGTCTTCGCGGGGCCGTGCATCACGGCTTCGCAGGTCACGGGCGTCACCGCCGAGGCATCGGCTCTGGCGGAGCGTTGGGAGGCCTTGGCGGAGTCCATGGAAGGCGCCGCCGCCGCGCATATCTGCGCGCTGTATGGTGTGCCGTTCCTGGAGGTGCGCGGCATCAGCAACCTGGTGGGCGACCGGGACCGAGCGCGCTGGCAGGTGCGGCGCGCCGTGGCGGCGGCGTCGTGGGCCACGCGGGCCATAGTGGACTCGCTGCAGAAGCTGCCGCTCCCGGCTCAAGAAGCGGGACCGGGCGGTGACGCCTGACATGCCGCTGCGCCTGGCCTATTCCCCCTGTCCCAACGACACCTTCATCTTCCACGCCTGGACGCAAGGGCTCCTGCCGGACGCTCCGCCGGTGGTCGAGCGGCTGGAGGACATCGACACCCTCAACGGGCTGGCGGCGGCGGGTGAGGCCGACGTCATCAAGGTCTCGTTCTACGCGTTCGGGCATCTGCGCGACCGCTACGCCCTGCTCCATTCCGGCGGCGCCCTCGGCCGGGGTGTGGGGCCGCTCATCGTGGCCCGCAAGGACTCGTCGTTCCGGCCGGCCGACGCGAACGGCGGCACTGCGACCCTCGCAGACGACCTGAGCCGAGCCCGGGTGGCGATACCCGGGGAGTTGACCACGGCCGCGCTCCTGTCGGGGCTGTTCATAGGCGACGGCAGACGGAGGGTGGTCATGCCCTTCGACCGCATCATGCCGGCGGTGGCTTCCGGAGAAGTGGACGCCGGGGTGATCATCCACGAAGGGCGTTTCACCTACGGCTCCTACGGGCTGCGCCGGCTCGTAGACCTGGGGGAGTGGTGGGAGCGGACCACGGGGCTGCCGATCCCGCTCGGGGGCATCGCGGTGTCGCGGCGGTTGGATCGCGAGACACAGGGCGGTATCGATCGGGCCATCCGGGACAGCGTGCTGTACGCCCGGGCGAACCCGGACGCCTCGCGCGAGTACATAGCGGCTCACTCTCAGGAGATGGACCCTGCGGTCTGCCAAGCCCACATCGACCTGTACGTGAACGAGGCCAGCGTCGACTACGGCGACGAGGGGGAGAGGGCCATCGAGCATCTACTCGGCTCGGCTGCCGAGTGCGGGCTCGTCGCGCCATCCGGTCTGGGGCTGTTCTGGGATAGCTGATACGCGGGGTGCTGGTATCCTACCCGGGTCATGCTGCACCTCACCGACATCTCCAAATCGTTCGGCACCCAGACCGTGCTCGACGAAGCCAGCCTGCACGTCAAGCCGGGCATGCGCATCGGCCTGGTCGGGGCTAACGGCGCGGGCAAGACCACGCTCCTGCGCATCATCGTGGGGGAGATGTCGCTGGACGGCGGCGAGATATCGGCCCGCAAAGACCTGCGCATCGGCTTCCTGCCCCAGGAGATCGAGGAGATCGCCGATCACGCCGTCATCGAAGAAGTGCTGGCGTCACACCTCGAGATCCTGGACGCCGAGCGGCGCATCGCCGAACTTGGCGAGCTGATAGGCGGGCACTACGACGGGCCTGCCGGCTCGGGCCCGGCCCCGGTGGCCGACGTCGACGCGCTCCTTCACGAGATGGGCGCCCTCCAGACAGCCTTCGAGAACGCCCACGGCTACGAGCTCGAGACCAGGGCGCAGACCATCCTGCGCGGCATGGGCTTCAAGGAGACCGACTTCGACCGGCCCATCGCGGAGCTGTCCGGTGGTTGGCGCATGCGCGTCGCCCTGGCCCGCCTCCTGCTCGAGCAGCCGGACCTCCTGCTCATGGACGAACCGACCAACCACCTGGACCTGGAGAGCCTCATCTGGCTCGAGGACTTCCTCATGAACTGGACCGGGGCGCTGGTGGTCATCAGCCACGACCGGTATTTCCTCAACCGCATGGTCACCCACATCGCGGACCTGGACCGCGGGCAGATCGACCTCTACGCCGGCAGCTACGACCACTACGAGGAAGAGAAGCGCGAGCGCTACGAGGCCCTGGTCAACGCGGCGAAGAACCAGCAGCGGGAGATAGAGTCGGCCGAGGCGTTCATCCGCCGCTTCCGCGCCAAGAACACCAAGGCCAAGCAGGTGCAGGCGCGCATCCGCATGCTGGAGAAGACCGATCGCATCGAGGCGCCTTCGCTCGAGCGCAAGACCATCAGGTTCCGCTTCCCTCAGCCGCCGCGCACCGGCCGGGTGGTGGCCGAGGTCAAGCACGCAAAGAAGGCCTACGGCGGCCTCGTCGTCTACAAGAAGCTCGACCTGGTGGTGGAGCGCGGCGAGAAGATCGCCCTGGTGGGCCCCAACGGCGCCGGGAAGTCAACGCTGCTCAAGATGCTCGCCGGGGTCATCGAGCCCGACGCCGGGACGGTGGCACTGGGCCACGCCGTGCGCCGGGAATACTTCGCCCAGCATCAGCTCGAGGTGCTGCACCCCGGGTCGACCGTGCTCAAGACCATGGAGGAGGTGGCAGGCCCCGTAGGGCGCCTGCCCGAGGTGCGTAGCTACCTGGGGACGTTCCTTTTCGACGAGGACGACGTCAAGAAGCAGGTGGGCGTGCTTTCCGGTGGGGAGAAGGCGAGGCTCGCTCTCGCCCGCATGCTCATGGACCCGGCGGGGCTGCTCCTGCTGGACGAGCCGACCAACCATCTCGACATGGATTCCCGTGCCATCCTCACGGAGGCTCTCCGGCAGTTCGAGGGGTCGGTGGTGTTCATCAGCCACGACCGGCATCTCATCAACGCCATCGGCACGAAGGTGATCGAGGTCCGCGACGGCAAGTTGGCCCACTATCCGGGCGACTGGGAGTACTACCTGTGGAAGAAGTCGCAGCAGGCCCTCGGGACCGCGGCGGCTGCTCCTGCGCCGGCTCAGGCCGAGTCCCCCGCGAAGGCCAAGGCTGCGGCCCCGGCTCCTCCCGCCGCCCAGTCTGCCGCCGGTCATGCCGCACCTGCGGCGGCCGACACGCCCGCGGCGCCGAAACGGGCCGCAGACTCCGCAGCCTCGAAGCTCGGCTACCAGGAGCGCAAGGACCTGCAGCGCCGCTATCGCAAGGCCGAGAAGACGGTCGTGACCCTCGAGGAACGGCAGACCGAACTGGCGGCGCTGCTGAGCGATCCCGCCCACATGTCCGACTACGAGTTGCTGTACTCCACCAGCGAGGAGCTCACGAAGGTGAAGGAGCAGTTGGTCGCTGCGAACGCCGAGTGGGAAGAGCTGGCCGAAGCTGTCGCCGGCCTGGAGGAAGAGCGCTCCTAGCCCCCGCTGTGGGCCGAGGCCGCGCCGCAGCCGGTCCCGCTACCTGTACTGGATCAGTATCGGATACGGGTCGATGGCCACGCCGTTCGGCCGGATCTCGAAGTGCAGGTGCACCGCTCCGCCGCTGGCGTTGCCCGTGTTGCCCGCGTACCCGATCACCTGTCCTGCGGTGACTTTCACCCCCGCATGGATGCCCGCCTTGATCGACGACAGGTGGGCGTAGTAGTAGGTGGTGGTCCCCTTCTTCAGGTGGATGGTGATGCCGCCCAATCCGGAATCCGTGGGATTGGTGCTGGTGATGGTGCCGCTCACACAGGCCACCAGCGGGGTGTTGCGGGCGGTGAAGATGTCGCAGCCCTGATGGGTCCGGCCGCCCGACCGGGGCGCGCCGAAGGTGTCGCTGAAGCTATTGGGCCCGTCCACCGGGAAGACGAAGTCACCGGTCACGGTGACCTTGTGCTCGGTAGTGGTCGTGGTCTTGCGGGTGGTGGTGCCCGTCGTCTTACTGGCGGCCGCGGCCGCCGCCTTGGCTTCCGCCGCCTGTTGCGCGGCCAGTTCGGCCTGGCGGGCCGCCTCGGCGAGCTGGGTGACCTTCTTGCGCAGGGTGTTGTAGTCGTCCTTCGCGTTCTCCAAGCTCGCGAGCGTCCGCTCTCGCGCGGCGACGTAGGTGGAGTTCTTCCCGACCTCGGCGGTCTTCTGCGCCTGTAGGTCGGCGCGCATGGCCTTGAGGTCTCTCACCTTGGCGACCACGGAGTTCACGAGCTTCTTGTCCGCTCCCGCGATATGGCTGACCATCGCGAGCCGTTCGATCACGGCGGTGATCGACGTCTCGTCTCCTGCGAAGATGACGTTCAGGAGGTCGCTGCCATCCGATCCGCGGTTCTTGTACATCTCGGCAAGCCGGCTCGCGAGCCGCTGCCGCAGGGCGGTGAGGTCACCCATCGCGGTGTCGATCCGGCCTTGGACCGCGGCGATCTCATCCTGGGTGCTCTCCAGGTCCGCCTCGGCGTCGGACTGCTGCTTGGCAAGCTTGTCGAGCTTGGCCTGCAGCGATGCGAGTTGCTTCTTGGCCTTGGCCAAGTCGCTGCGGGCCTGGGAGAGGCTGGAAGCCTGGGCCGGAGCCATCCCGAAGCCGGCCGGTATCGCAGAGCCTATGAGTGTGAAGAAGAGGGAGGCCGCGACCACCAAAACGGCGGCCCGCACCACTCGCGAGCCCACGGCCCCTCTCGGTCCGATGCGCAACATGCGCGGCAGTATACTGGTAGAAAAGCTTATTGTCTCCCAAGGGGGTTCGTATGCCGTCCTTCGACGTGGTCAGCCGGGTCGACATGCAGGAGATGGACAACGCGGTCAACCAGGTGAAGAAGGAGATCATCACCAGGTTCGACTTCCGCGGATCCAAGACCCAGATAGATCTGGACCGCAAGGAAGGCAAGATCACGGTCCTCAGCGAGGACGACATGAAACTGCGGGCCATCAAGGACATGCTCATCGCCAAGGTGGTGCGGCGCTCCATAGAGGCGGAGGCCCTGGTGTTCGGCGATCACGAGAAGGCCGGCGGCGACATGGTCCGTCAGATCGTAACCATCACCAACGGCATCGACATCGAGACCGCCCGCAAAGTGGTCAAGCTCATCAAGGACACCAAGCTCAAGGTCCAGGCCTCCATCCAGGGCGAAGAGGTGCGCGTCACCGGCAAGAACCGCGACGACCTCCAGGACGCCATCCACACCCTCAAGGAAGGCGACCTGGGGATGCCTCTCCAGTACGTGAACTTCCGCGAATGACGGACTCCATCCTCTTCTCCGGCGACGACCGCCTGGAGGGGATACTCGAGTGGCCTGATGCGGCGCAGCCGTCCGGGGCGGCGGCCGGCATCGGCGCGCCGGCGCAGCCGCACCCCGTGGCCGGCGGTGTCGTCATCGCGCATCCACATCCGCTCTACGGCGGCACCATGGCCCAGCCGGTGGTGTTCCGTGTCGCCCGCGCCTGCCGCGACGAGGGCTTCGCCGCCCTGCGCTTCAACTTCCGCGGGGTGGGCAGGAGTGGCGGACACTACAGCGGGGTCGACGAGCACCGCGACGTCGAGGCGGCTCTCGCGTACCTCCGAGGCCGGTTGCCGCAGCCGCCCGGCGGGCGCCGGGCTCCGCTCGGGCTGGCCGGTTACTCGTTCGGCAGCATGATGGCCGCACTGGCGGCTGGGTCCAGCACCGTGCCGGTGGACGCCCTCGCCCTCATCGCCTTCGTGGTGGACTGGGAGGAGGCGCCGCCCGGGGTCCTCGATGGGCTGTCGGCCTTCAAGGGGCCCGTGCTCGCCCTGTGCGGCGAGACCGACGATCTCGCGCCACCGGAGGTCGTGGACCACGCTCTGCGCCGGGTGGGGGTCGACTACCGGCTGACGGTCCTCCAAGGGACGGGGCACTTCTTCGAGCACAGGCAGAAAGAGGTCGGCGAGCATGTGGCCGCCTTCTTCGCCGAGACGCTGGGGGCCGGGCACCGGCCCGGTCTTCCAAGATAGTGCCAAGGTCGTAGAGGCAGGACCGCTCGCGGGCCGTACGCTGCCCGCATGACAGCACTGCCTAAAAAGCGCCTCCTCGCATACGCCGCAGCCGGGTTCCTGGTCCTCGCGGTCGGGACGGCAGGCCTGGTGGCCGCGCGGGGGTCAGGCGGAACGGACACCGATGCTCTGGTGCTCGACGTGTCGGGCGGGGTCGACGCGCTCGGTGCGGGTACAGGGCCGGACGCCACGGTACTGGACGTAACCGGGCTGGAAGGCGCCGGTAACGTCGGCGGGCCGTCCACCCAGGAGGTCACCACGACGGTCACCGAACCGCCTCTCATCTTCGTGCAGGTGGCGGGTGCAGTGGTCGAACCGGGCGTCTATCAGATGCCCGACGGGTCGCGGGCCTTCCAGGCGATCGTGCAGGCGGGGGGCTTCGCTCAGGACGCCGATCAGCAGACGGTCCCATTGGCCTCGCGCCTCACCGACGGCTGCCGGCTATACGTACCGAAGATCGGCGAGACGCTGTCCGGACCGGTACTTACGGGCGGCAGCGGCGGGAGTGGAGGCTCCACCGGCTCGAGTGGGCCGGTGTCCCTGAACTCGGCCACCCTCGAGCAACTCGATTCGCTGCCGGGCATCGGCCCGTCGCTAGCACAGAAGATCATCGATTTCCGGCAGGCGCAGGGACCGTTCACTTCGGTCGACCAACTCGGAGACGTGCCCGGCATAGGGGATTCCAAGCTGGAGCAGTTGCGGCCGCTGGTCACCCTCTGAAATGCCCGCCGACGCCGGGTCCACCCAGGCACCGGCGGGTGGGGACCGGCGCGGAGCCGCTTCGTGGTTCGTGCGGCGGGCCGGCCTCGCCCGGTGCACCACCGTTGCGGTCGCAGCCGGTCTGGCGCTGGCCGCCATGGCCCCCGGCCACCAGAGGGTAGCCGTCGCGCTTCTCGCGGTGGCGTTGGCCGGCGCCCTGGCCGGCCAGGCGCTGGGCCAGTGGGCTCCCGGGGTCCGGGCGGCCTTGCCTCTCATGCTGGTCTCGGTGGTGCTCATCGGATCGGCTTCCGGGCTTCTGGTGGGCGGCCTGCGCCTCTCCTCGCTCCTTTCGGGGTCGCTGCCCTCACGGATCGGGGAGACGGTCCGTGCGGAGGTCGTAGTCACCGGGCCGGTGTCTATCCACTCCGGTTGGCAGAGCGCCATCGCTGAAGTGGTGCGGCTTTCGCCGGTGGCGGGCGCGGGCGAGGCAGGGACGGGCGCCGCGGGCGCCACCGGGACGGGCGGCGCGGGCACCGGGGGTGCTGTGGAGGGCGGCGGCGCGGGAGCCCACGAGAAAGTCCTGCTCGAAGTCGCGCCTGGAGAAAGCGCCGTCGGGACCGCGTTGTTCCAGGGCGCCCGCCTCTCCGTGTCTGGGGAGTTGGCCGCGCCGGACGGTCCGTCGGCGTCCGGATACGACCAGGCCAAGACCCTGCTCCACCAGGGGGTCCGCGTGGTCCTGCAGGTGGATGCTCCCTCGCAGGTGACGGTCCTGGGCAGACGAGGCGGCGTGAACGGCTGGTTCGACCGGTTGCGCGAGGTCGCGAAGGCGCACCTGAGCCACGGACCGGACGCTCGGATCAACGAGGTCCTCCAGGGCGTGGTCATGGGGGACACCGTGGGCATCGACGAAGGGTGGATGGACGCCTTCCGGCGGTCCGGCACCGCCCACATGCTCTCAGTCAGCGGGCTCCACGTTGCCTGCCTGGCGGCGATCATGATCGCCATAGCCGGGTTCGCCCGCTTGTCCAGGCGCACGGGGGTCCTGCTGGCCGCCGGCGCCGCACTGCTGATGGTGCCGTTCGTCGGGCCTTCTCCTCCGATCGTCAGGTCGGCGGCGATGATGGTGGTGGTCCTGGGAGGGCGCCTGGTGGGCCGGCGGCGCGACCAGTGGCAGGGCCTGGCCTTTGCCGCCATCGTGGTGCTGGCCATGAACCCGTTCGCAGTGTTCGACGTGGGATTCCAATTGTCGTTCTCGGCTTTCGCCGGGATGCTCGGGCTGGTCCGCCCGTTCGAACGCCTGTTCCGCCGGTTGCCGGAGAGCGTGAGGGCCAACCTGGCAGTCTCTGTGGCCGCCACCGTGGGCACGGCCCCCGTGTCGATGGTGGTGTTCGGCCGGACGTCACTCATCTCGCCGGTGGCCAATCTGCTCGTGGTGCCGGTGCTGGGTGCGGTGACCGGCCTGGGGATGGGAGCGGTGCTGCTGGGCTTCCTGTGGAACGGGTTCAGCGTGGCCTTCGACACCGCCGCCTCGCTCCCCATGATGTGGGGGGTGATGGTGTCCGTCCTCTGCGCGCGGGTCCCGGTACTGGAGGCGCGCCGTCTCGGGATGGTGGCCATGGGGGTGTGCGCCGCGGTGCTGGCGCTACCCGCCGCGCTCGCGCTGACCGGGAGGGCCGCCCACGCACCGTGGGGCCTGCGGTTGCCCGGTCTTGCGGAGGGGGCGGCCTGGCTGCGCCGGCATCGGCCGCGCAGACGGGGTGCGGCCGCGGCGATGGCGATCCTCTTGGTCGTCGCGGCCGCGGGAGCAGGCGCCGGACTGTATCCCGCTTCCGCGGCCGCGGTCCGGTCGGCCCAGTACCTGGCGGGCGGCAACACCTGGCCGTCGAACGTGGAGGTGAGGGTGCTCGATGTGGGCCAGGGAACGGCCGTCCTCGTGCGCACACCCGACCATCGTTCCGCTCTGTTCGACGGCGGGCCGGCGGGCTGCGGCCTGGAGGCACAGCTACGGGCGCTCGGGGTGAAGCACCTCGACCTGGTCGTCATCTCCCATCCTCACGCCGATCACTTCGCGGGGTTGGCGGAGGCCACCGGTTCGCTGGATGTGGGGGTCTTCATGGACAGGGTGTCCCTGGTGGAGCCGGTTGGAGGCGGGGCTTCGGGCGCTGACGCCGGCGGCTCGGCGAGCGGCGGGAAGAAGGGCGGCGGGCCGGTCGGAGAATGGTCCTCGGGCGAATCGAGCGGCGCCTCCGAGGCGGGACAGTACCTGGAGATGAGGGCGGCCTTCCAGAAGAAGGGCACCCGGCTTGCCCTCGCCACCTCGGGTGAGGTCTTCTCCTTCTACGGCGTCACGGTGAGGCTCTACGCGCCGGCCAAGCCGATCGTGCTCGTGGACGGCCCGGAGCCGTGGGGGGAGGGTCACAGTCCGCCTACGGGCGACGAGTTGAACGCCGGCTCCATAGTCGTGCGGCTCGAAGCGGGCGGCGGCAGCCTTCTTTTGACGGGCGACGCCGAGGCGGACACGCTCGTCCGCTACGGGCTGGGTCCGGTGGACGTGTTCATGGTGGGTCATCACGGCAGCCGGGGCGCGGTGAGCGACCCCCTGCTCGGCGCGCTACGTCCCAGGTCGGCGGTCATATCGGTGGGCAAGGACAACACCTTCGGGCACCCTGCTCCGGGGACAATGATCGCCCTCGCGGCGGCGGCCGTACCGGCGCTTCGCACCGACCGTGTTGGTTGGGTATCCTTGACCTTGGACGACGGCGCGATCGCCGTCGCGACCGAGAGGACCGAGGCGCGATGACCGACGCTCCCCGAGGCGGTGCTCCCCAGGGGCCCGCTCCCAAAGCCGCCAAAGACCCGCTGCGAGCGGGCTATCTGATCGTGGGTGACGACCTGCCGAAGATCGGCCTCGCCCTGAAGCGGCTCAAGCAGCGGATCATCGAGGAATCGGGGTCTGACCTCAACATCTCCGAGTTCGAAGCGGGCGACAGCAGCGGCGTCGACATCGTGAACGCCGCGAACACCATGGCCTTCCTCGGTGGGACCCGGCTGGTGCTCGTCCACCACGCCGATTCCTGGCCGAAGGCCGACAAGGAGCAGATAGCGGCCTACATGGCATCGCCGGCGCCGGACGCCTGTCTCGCCTTGGTGGCCGAGAAGCTGACCCCTTCCGACCCGCTGCGCTCCGCCATGCAGAAGCAGGGCCAGATCCTCGAGTTCCTGGCTCCTAAGGAGGGCGAGATGCCTTCCTGGCTGGTCCAGGAGGCCGCCCGCATGCGGATCAGGCTGGGCATGCGCGAGGCGCGGTACCTGGTGGAGCGTTGCGGCGACAACCAGAGCATCCTGCTGAGGGAGATCGAGAAGCTCGACCTCTACGCGGACGGACGGGCGATCACCGACGACGACATCCGGCTGCTCACCAACGCGACCGTGGAGGCCAGCATCTTCGACCTGCTCGACTCGCTGGCCCTCGGCCGTGGAGCCGCAGCCTTCTCGGCCGCCGACGAACTGCTCAGCTCAGGGGAGAGGAACGAGGTGCTCTTCTACCGCATCCTCAGGCATTTCCAGCAACTCTCAAGGGTGGCGGCGCTGCGTGACGCCGGCTACAACCGGGATGCCATCCAGTCCGAGATGAAGCTCAAGTCGTTCCCGGCCCGCAAGCTGTTCGAGCAGGCAGGCCGCCTGGGGGCGGAGGGCATAGCCCGTCGGCTGGCCGTTCTGGCCGATACCGATGCGCGCATGAAAGGCATGGGCTACCTGCCCGACGACATGGAGTTCCAGTTGTGTCTCGGGCGCCTCTTGGGTGCGTGAGCGAGGCGCGCGATCGGGGCGTGTAGGTACGGCGCGCGGACAGGACGCGCGAGCGACCGGCGTGAGTGGGGGCGGAAGCCCCGGGCGGTGGGGAAGCGGCGCTTAGAGCTGGGAGAGCAGACGCGCCACCCTCGACTTCTTGCGCGCCGCATTGTTGCTATGAATAGCGTTATGCGCGGCGGCTTTGTCGATGGTGGAGGTCAGTTTCTTGGCAGTCTGAGCAGCGGCGTCG
>CAIQPS010000097.1 GCA_903873715.1 uncultured Actinomycetes bacterium | reverse complement strand
GCTGGAAGCACGAGCCCGTCTTCTGTCCGAGCAGGCGCTGCATCTTGACCTTCTTGGCGAGGTCGTCCGTCGACTGGTGGATGTGCGTGAAGCGGTTGATCCGCTCCCCGCTGAGGTGACTGGTGGCGAGCATGAGGTCCTGGTACTCGGGCATCCGCGCCAGCTCGTAAGTCATGGCGATGCAGTTGATGCTGGGGCGGATCACGGGGTGCTCGACGTAGTCGTCGACCTTCTCCCCGAACAGGTAGATCTGCAGGTGCAGGTCCGCGATGCTCTGGATGAACTCCTCGGGCGTCCTGAGAGCCATCGGTGCAACTCCTTCCCGGCGCCCCGGCGACGGGCGCAGCGCTGGCCGTGCAGGCGTGGGCGCGCGCCGACGTGGCGGGGAGCGCCCACGCGCTCCATTTCACAAGCGGTACACCGACTATAGGAGCGGCCCGATGCCTCGTCAATTTGTCGGGCCAAGGGGACCACCGGGGGCGTCCAGATTAGACGGAGTGTACAAGGACTACCCGGTCCGGCCGTGGCGTGGAGCCGTGGCGCCATGCTGCGCAGCGCCGCTGTGTCGCGACCGGTGCCGCTCGGAAACCAGGCTCTCCGGTACTCCACTCTGTCTACTTCAGCCACCACTGTTCGGCCAATCATGGCCCATATGGCTACTGCGGGGTGGCAGGCTGCAGCATATACTCTCGACGCTCCGCCCAACGACGTGCGTAGGACCCTCTCCGCGCGCTGCTTGGGCAGGTCCGTGCGCCATCCACACCCGCGTCGCCTTAGGGGAGGCACTACATGAGCACATTCGTCGACGAGTACATGGCCTGGCTCAAGGCCAAGAATCCAGCCGAGGTCGAGTTCCATCAGGCCGCGCAGGAAGTTGCCGAGTCCCTCGAGGTCGTCCTCGACAAGAACCCGAAGTACCGCGAGGCGAAGATCCTCGAGCGCATCTCCGAGCCCGAGCGCGTGATCATGTTCCGCGTCCCCTGGGTGGACGACAAGGGCGAGGTCCAGATAAACCGCGGCTTCCGCATCGAGATGAACAGCGCCATCGGCCCGTACAAGGGTGGCATGCGCTTCCACCCGACGGTGTACCTCGGCCTCCTCAAGTTCCTCGCCTTCGAGCAGGTCTTCAAGAACTCCCTCACCACGCTCCCCATGGGTGGCGGCAAGGGCGGGTCGGACTTCGACCCCAAGGGAAAGAGCGACCTTGAAGTCATGCGCTTCTGCCAGAGCCTCATGACCGAGCTGTGCCGGCACATCGGCCAGTTCACCGACGTGCCCGCCGGCGACATCGGCGTGGGCGGTCGTGAGATCGGATTCATGTTCGGCCAGTACAAGCGCATCCGCAACGAGTTCGTCGGCGTGCTCACCGGCAAGGGCCTCAACTGGGGCGGCTCGCTCATCCGGCCCGAGGCCACCGGCTACGGCGCCGTGTACTTCGCCGCCGAGATGCTCGCCACCCGCGGCGAGACGCTCGAGGGCAAGACCTGCCTCGTGAGCGGCTCAGGCAACGTGGCCCAGTACGCGATCGAGAAGATCCTCGACCTCGGCGGAAGGCCGGTCACCTGCTCCGACTCGGGCGGCTACATCTTCGACGAGGCCGGTATCGATCGCGAGAAGCTCGCGTTCCTGCTCGAGCTCAAGAACGTCAAGCGCGGCCGCGTGAGCGAGTACGCCGACAGGTTCAAGAGCGCCGTCTACACGCCCGTGGACAAGGCCAAGGACTTCAACCCGCTGTGGGACCACAAGGCCGAGTGCGCGTTCCCGTGCGCGACCCAGAACGAGATCAACGCGGTGGACGCCGCGAACCTCCTCAAGAACGGCGTGTACGTGGTCTCCGAGGGCGCCAACATGCCCACCGTCCCCGAGGGCGTCAACCTCTTCGTCGACAAGGGCATCCTGTACGGCCCCGGCAAGGCCGCCAACGCCGGCGGTGTGGCCACCTCCGGTCTCGAGATGTCGCAGAACAGCCTCAGGCTGAACTGGACGCGCGAGGAAGTGGACGCGCGCCTGCACGGCATCATGAAGGCCATCCACAAGCAGTGTGTGGACGCCGCCGCGGCCTACGACCTCACGGGCAACTACGTGGCCGGCGCAAACATCGCCGGCTTCCTCAAGGTCGCCGACTCCATGCTTGACCAGGGCGTCGTCTGACGCGCGGGCGGGAAGTACACGGCAAGAGGCAGGACCAGGCATACTCCGTCGCGGCGAGGTCGCGACGACCGAGAAGGAGCGGCGAGCATGAAGAAGATCGAGTGCTACATCCAGCCCTACAACCTCGACAAGGTGGCCGAGACCCTGGCCGTCGAGGGCGTCCTGGGCATGTCGGTCACCGAGGTCAAGGGCTTCGGCGTTGAGCGCGGCTTCACCCGCGGGGAGGACGTCAAGCCGGGCGAGTACCGCTTCCACCCCAAGATGAAGGTCGAGATGGTCGTCCCGGAGAGCGACGTCGCCCGCATCGTCGACGCCATCACCGCCTCGCTCAAGAGCAACCAGCTGGGTGAGGGCAAGATCTTCGTCCTCCCCGTGGACGAGGCCGTCCGTACGCGCACCAACCAGCGCGGCGAGGACGCCATCAGGTAGCGTGGAGCGGGGCGCGGGCGGGGCCGCCGACGGCGGCTTCTCCCGCGCCCCGCGCGCGTCCGGCGGCGCTCCTGCGCCGTCTCCGATGTCCCGGACTCGCCCGGGCGGGCGCTTTTTCTTCACGCGCGCGAGAGACTGAAGCGATGCCACGGACCTCCGTCCGGACCGCGAAGCGTCCACGGTCACCAGACCTCCCAGGACCTTCTTCGTGACCGCGATCGTGCCGCTTTCGGACATGTTGCGCGGGTGTGAAGGATTTCGCCGAAGCGTGTTGCGCCGGCGAACACCAGAGGGTAGAGTGCCTCAACGGGTCGGCCCGGAAGGTCCGCCCACGGCAAGGAGGGGCCGAAAAGATTCCCCCTCGAACGGCGTTTCTTGTGTGACCTACCAAGGAGGTGACTGCTACTGCCGGAGAAGGAAACACGAGGCTCGCGTTGTAGAGAGACACCTGACAGAGTCGATC
>CAIQPS010000096.1 GCA_903873715.1 uncultured Actinomycetes bacterium | reverse complement strand
CTGCTCGGCCGCGTCCAGAAGGCCCTGGTACTCGTCCTGCGCCTTGGCGAGGAAGTCGGTGAAGCGCGTCCACTTCCCCTCCTTGGTGCCGAGGCCCTTCCAGCGCTCGTCGTCGGGGATCTTGGCGGCCCACTCGAGCAGTGCCGCGTACCGCTTCTGGAGGCTGTCGATCATGCCGAGCCAGGCGGCCGCGAACTGCGGCGGGATGAGGTTGATCTGGTCGGCGGGGATGCCGGCGAAGGGGTTGGTGCTGGCGTAGGTCATCGGGCGGATCGTGGGGGCGCCGGAGCCGCCGCCTCCTCCTGTGAACCCGCCGCCCCCGTGCCCCACAGCAAGAGGGACAGCCGCGGCGGCGCGGATCGCGGCGATCCTGGCGGCGACCTGGTCGAGCGGTGAGAGCCAACCACTGTTGTCGAGGTGGCCGACGGCCATCGGGCGCTTCACCATGGAGAGGAAGTTCAGGAACTTGTCGAGCGCCGTCTTGATGGGCTTCGTCCACTGGCTGTTGTCGAGGTGGCCGACGGCCATCTGCCTCTTGACCATGCTGCGGAAATACTGGGCCTTGTCCGTGGCGTGCAGGATGGCGTCGTCCCACAGCCCGGCGTCGAGGTGACCGACCGCCATCGGCTGCTTCACCCTGTCGCGCAGGACGTTCACCTTCCCCTGGATGTCGTCCATCTTGGCGACGATCTTCTGAGCCCCGTCCAGGTCGCCCATCGCCGTCTTCTCGGCGAACTTGGCGCGCAGCTTCTCAAGCTTGGCGAGCAAGCGGGCTATCTCCTCGCCCACGCCGGTCGTGTCGATCTTCCAGTCGAGGTTGTCCTGCAGACCGAATCGGTTCGCGCCGGAGCCGGGCACCTTCTGCCCCTGATCGTTGAACTTCGCCGCCTCCGCGGTCATGTTCTGGAGAGTCTTGAGCGCGAGGCCGAGTCCGACGAGTACGGAGGGGACGGCCAGGGCGCCCATCGTGCTGATCGTGCCCGAGAGCGTGCCGGCCGCCGCGTCTGCGAGCGACGTGGCGGACTTGACCTTGCCCCACAGCCCGACGAGTGTGGAGATCCCCGGAGCGACCTTGCCGACTGCGATGAGGACCGGCCCGACGGCCGCGGCGGCGAGCCCCGCCTTCACGATGAACTCCCGCCAGCCTTTCGGCAGTTTGGACATCCAGTTGAGGAGGCGCTCGATCTTCTTCGCGATGTCCACTACGTAGGGTGCGAGCGTCTGCCCCAGCTTGATGCCCACCGTCTCAAGGCTGCCCGTCATGCGCTCGATCGCGCCGGCGGTGCCCTTGGTGCGGGCCTCGGCCATCTTCTCGGCCGCGGCCCGGTCCTTCGTGGCCCTGATGTACTTCTCGATGCCCGCGGCGCCCTCTTTCATGAGGATCGTGGCGGCGCGGGTGGCATCAGACCCGAAGATGGTGCTGAGCGCCTGGGTGCGCTGCGCCTGGCTGAGCGGACCGAGCCTTTCGTGGAGCTTCTGCGCGACGGTCGTGATGTCGTCGAAACGGCCCTTGGAGTCCACGAACGAGAGGCCAAGGGCCTTCATCGCGACGGCCTGCTTGTCCGTCTCCGGCACGAGCCGCGCCAGCATCGTCTTCAGCGAGGTTCCGGCGTCGGAGCCCTTGATGCCCTGGTCGGCGAAGGCGGCGAGCACTCCCACCGTGTCCCCGAGGGAGAGGCCAGCGTTCCTCGCGCCAGGCCCAACCTGCTGCAGGGCTTCGACCAGACCCTCTACGGAGGCGGTCGAGGCGTTGGCGCCGGCTGCGAAGATGTCCGCGATTTGCGCGGCCTCCCCGGCCTTGAGGTTGAACATGCCCATGGCCTGCACGGTCACCTCTGAGGCCCTGCCGAGCTCGATACCCCCGGCCGCTGCCAGGTCGAGAGACGCCGTGAGCGCCCCCGCCTCGATGGCAGCCGGTTTCAGACCGCCCTTGGCCAGCTCGAGCATCGCGTCGGCCGCGTCCTTGGCGGAGAACATCGTGTCGGCGCCCATCTTCATGGCGAGCTCTGAGAGCTGCTTCATCTGCCGGCCGCTGGCGCCGCTGGCCGCCTGGATCTGGTTCATGGACGTCTCGTAGTTGGCCGCGGCCTTGACCGAGAGGGCGCCCATCGCGACGGCGGGCACGGTGAAGAACATGGTCATCTTGGTGCCGGCCGCCGCCAGGCTGGCGCCGATCCGGTCCATCTGCCCCTTGAAGCCCTTGACCTGGCCGGTGGCCTCGTTGAAGCCGCGCGCCACCCCGCCGGCGTCGGCGTTCAGGCGGATGGTGATCTGGCCTCCGTCGAAGCCCATCAGCTCGCCACCTCCTGCGCCGCGCCTTCGGGAGGCGCATCTTCGGACTCACCCACGCCCAGCCAATCGAGGCTGTCCACGTAGTCGAGGGCGGCGCGGGCATCCCGGGCGAGACCGTCCGGCACGCGCAGTAGCGGCCTGAACCCGGCCTTCTCCGCCTCTCCCCTGAGCCGGTCGATCTCGGAGAGCGACCGCGCGATGCTCATCAGGGAGTTCTGCAGGACGCCGCCCCACACGCACATGTCG
>CAIQPS010000095.1 GCA_903873715.1 uncultured Actinomycetes bacterium | reverse complement strand
GGAATCGGCAGACGCGCTAGGTTGAGGGCCTAGTGAGTGCATAACTCATGGGGGTTCAAGTCCCCCCTCGGACACTCCATTCGCGGTTTCCTAGATGTTTCACCGGGTATCCTGTGTAGCGTAGCCCGTTGTTGGCGACTACCCTGACCTACCGGAGGACTCAAATGGCGAACCTGCCGGAAGAACTGCGGGCCAGCGAGGTATACCGCTCCTGCGATCCCGCCTCACTCGCCTTCGACACCACCGATAGCCTCCCCGATCTCGAGGACATCATCGGTCAGCAGCGGGCCGTGTCGTCGGTGGACTTCGGGATGGGCATCCACGGCAGCGGCTACAACATCTTCGCCGTCGGGCCGTCCGGCACCGGCAAGACGACCACGATCCACGAGTTCCTCAAGAAGCAGGCGGCATCCCGCCCCGCCCCCGACGACTGGATGTACGTCTTCAACTTCGACAAGCCCGGCTCGCCCAACGCCATCCGCATGCCCGCCGGCCAGGCCCAGAAGTTCAAGAAGTACATGGAGAAACTGGTCGAGGATCTTCAGGCCGCCATGACGCGCGCCTTCGAGGGCGAGGAGTACGAGAAGCAGCGCCGCTCCATCGCCCAACAGGTCGGCGAGCAACAGGAGTCGAAACTGGACGCCCTCAACAAGAAGGCCGAGACCCAGGGCTTCCTGATCGTACGCACTCCGGCCGGATTGGTCTTCGCCCCCAAGGGTGAACAGCCCGGGGAGCCGATGGCCAGGGAGGCCTACGAAGCGCTGCCCCCGGAGCAGCAGAAGGCCATCGACGACGGTATGGAAGCCCTCAACGAGGAACTGCAGGGCATCATGCGGCTCGTCCGCCAGGACGAGCGTGGAGGCCGGGACGCCCTGCGGGAGCTCGACCAGAAGGTGGCCGAAGGCGCCGCGAAGCATCTCATCGACGATGCCTGCGAGAAATGGTGCCAGTACGACGAGATGTCACAGTATCTGCAGGCCGTGCTGAAGGACGTGGTCGAGAACGCCGACGCATTCAAGAAGACCGAAGAAGAGGCGCCGGCCATGTTCATGGGCATGCCCGTGCAGCGGCCCCCGAAGAGCGAGGGGCCCTTCGATAAGTACCGCATCAACGTCATCGTCGATAACTCCGACCTAAAAGGCGCTCCGGTGGTCACCGAGACCAACCCGGTCATGCAGAACCTCGTGGGCCGCGTGGAACACCAGGCGCAGTTCGGCGCCCTCTTCACGGACTTCACCATGATCAAGGGCGGGGCGCTGCACAAAGCCAACGGTGGCTTCTTGGTATTGGATGCGCGGGAGGTGCTGCTCAAGCCCTACTCTTGGGAGAGCCTCAAGCGCACGCTCAAGACCGGGGAGATCCGCATCGAGGATGTCAACCAGACGATGGGCTTCGCCCTGACGGCCTCGCTGGACCCGGAGCCCATCCCCTTCAAGGCGAAGATCGTGCTCATCGGCGAGCCGTTCGTGTACTACCTGCTGTTCGGTCAGGACCCCGACTTCCAGCAGTTGTTCAAGGTGAAGGCGGATTTCGACGAGGTAGTGGACCGCACGGGCGAGAACGAGAGGCTCTACGCCCGCTTCGTGGCACGCTCCGCTCGTGAGCACAAGCTGCCCGCCTTCTCCGCCGACGCGGTCGCCCGGGTCATCGAGCACACCTCCCGCCTAGTCGAGGACCAGCGCAAGATGACCACCCGCTTCACGGCCGTCGACGACCTGCTCAGCGAGTCCGCCTACTGGGCCCTCAAGGCGAACGGTGCCGACGCTCCCGTGGTGCGGGGCTCACACGTCCAGCAGGCTATCGATCATCGGATCTACCGGTCCAACCGCATCGAGGAACGGGTCCGCGAGATGATCGCCGACGCCACCGTCATGGTCGACACCACGGGTGCCGTCGTCGGGCAGATCAACGGGCTCTCGGTCTCCACCATCGGCGATTACATGTTCGGCCGTCCGAGCCGCATCACCGCCACCCATCGCTTGGGTGAGGGCGAGGTCGTCGACATCGAACGCGAAGTGGAGATGGGCGGCCCCATCCACTCCAAGGGCGTGCTCATCCTCTCAGGCTATCTGGGCTCCAAGTACGCTTCGGACCGGCCCCTCTCGCTGACCGCACGTCTGGTCTTCGAGCAGTCCTATTCAGGAGTGGAGGGAGACAGCGCCTCCTCGGCCGAGCTCTACTGCCTTCTGTCCTCCCTCGCGGGCGCTCCCATCCAGCAACGCTTCGCCGTCACCGGCTCCGTGAACCAGCGCGGTCAGGTACAGGCCATCGGCGGAGTCAACGAGAAGATCGAGGGTTACTTCGCCGTTTGCAAGGCCCTCGGGCTCAGGGGGGACGAGACCGTCCTCATCCCGAGGTCCAACGTCCCCAACCTCATGCTGAGCCCGGAGGTCAGGCAGGCGGTGGAGGAAGGACGGTTCCACATAATCCCCGTGGCCGCGATAGACGAGGGCATCACCCTCCTCACAGGCATACCCGCCGGCGAGATTGCGGCCGACGGCACGTACCCGGAGGGTACGATCAACCGCATGGTGGTCGACCGCCTGACGTTCCTCACGGACAAGGCCGGCGAAACCGCCCGCCGCAAGGACAAGCAGGCCTCCCGTCGCGCCCGCAAACAGGCTGCTGGAGCTCCAGAAGAGGACGAGTAGCTGCGCCCGCGGGCCGTGCGCAGCGGACCCGCCTCGCCCGAAAAAGTGACGGGGCGCACCAGCCGGTGCGCCCCGTTCGTTTCTGCCATGTAGCGCGCCGCCGGAGCTGCGCCTTGCCTAGATCTTCGCGACCGACACCTGCGGGTGCCCGCCGGCCGCCAACAGGCGGGCCGCCGGCGCGGCGGCGGAGAAGCCGGGCAGGAAGACACATCCGGCAGGCACGCGGTCGGTGACCGCCGCTTCCACTTCCACCCAGGCGACACCGGCGCTCACGCGCACCTTGCCGCCCTCGGCGATGCCCAACCCAGCAGCATCGGCCGGATTGACCTCGAGCCGGGCATCCGCGACGAGCCCCGTGCTGCCCGACGAGCGCCGGGTGCGCACGCCGGTGGCATGGTGTTCCTTGACCGAGCCGGTCAGGAGCGTGTAGGCGGCTCCAGGAGAGACTTCGGCGGGCTGGGCGGGCATGAACGCACAGTCTTTGCCGTCTCTGGTGAGCAGGATCGGGGTGCCGTCGCAATCGTCGGCGACACACGGGACCTGTACCTTCGCCTCATCGATCTTGGCGTACGTGATGCCGCGGTAGTCCGCGTTGAGTTCGGAGATCTCACGCATGACGTCCGCCGGGCCCGTGTAGACCCAGTCGGCGCCCAGCGCGTTGGCCAACTTCTGCACGATGGCCCAGTCCTGCATGCTCGAGCCAGCGACAGGGGCCGCCGACCGAACGCGCTGTACGAAGCGCTCGCCGTTGGTGAAGGAGCCCTCGTCCTCGAACGCGACCGCGGAAGCAAGGAAGACCCCTGCCGAGGCGGCCGTGTCTGTCGGGAAGGAGTCCTGGACCATCAGGCATTCGAGCTTCGCCAGAGCGGCCCTGGTCCGAGCGTCGTCAGGCAGGGCCAGTGCCGGGTCGGCACCGATGACATACAGGGCTTTGATGCTCCCGCTCTCGATGGCCGAGACCAGCTCGGCGGCATTCACGCCGGCCGCCACGGACGTCAGGTCCGAACCCCACGCGGCTTCGAGTTTGGCGACCGCGTCGCTATCCGCCAGACGGGCACCCGGGACCTGGTCCGGGCGCACGCCCATGTCGATGAGACCCTGGGAGTTGGCCCCGGCCTTGACTGCGTAGATGCCGGAGCCGGGCCGGCCCACGTTGCCGGTGAGCAGGGCGAGGCTCACGGCCGCTCCGGCAGTCCAATAACCCTGGGTGCCCTGATCGATGCCGGGGCCGATGAACACTGCGGCGGCGGCGGCCTGGGCGAAGTCTACGGCGGCGGCTTTCAGCAGCGCTGCGTCGACACCGGCTATCGCGGCTTCGGCTGCCACGTCCACGCCGGCCAGCGACTCTTCCAACGCGGCGAAGCCGGTCGTGTCCGCAGCGATGAACGCGGCGTCCTGCAGCTTCAGGTCGAGGATGTGTCTCATCATCGCGCGCAGCACGGCCAGGTCGGCGCCGGGCTTCACAGCCAGATGGTACTTGGCCTTGCCGGCCAGTTCGGTGCGCCGCGGATCGACGACGATCACCGGCGTGTTCGCACGGAGAGCCTCCACCACCGTGAGGGCGAGGACCGGGTCGGAGTCGCTCAGGTTGGCGCCGAGCACCAGGATCGCCCCGGCCTCCGCGAGGTCGTAGCGGGAGTTCGTGATCGCGTCGGTGCCCAGGGTGTCGATGAGGGCCTTCTCCACGGCCAGCGAGTCCGCATGGTCGATCGAGTCGACACTGTTGGAACCGACCACGGTGCGCATGAGCTTCTGCGCCAGGTAGGCGGTCTCGTTGGTGACGTTGGTCCCGAGGAGGGCTGCGACCGCCTGGCCCCCGTTCGCCTGCTTGATGGCGGCGATCTTTTCGGCGGCGGCCTTCAATGCCGCATCCCAGGTGGCATCCGCGCCGGCGACCTTGGGAGTGGTCACGCGGTCGGCAGCTTCAGTGTACTGATGGGCGAAGCGGCCCTTGATGCAAAGGTTGCCGCCGTTGACACCCTTCTGCTCCTGCGACGCGACGCGGACGACCTTGTCGCGGAAGGAGTGCACCATCAAACGGCAGCCGTCGGCGCAATAGGAGCACGTGGTGGCCGTCTGGGTGGTCTGCCAGGCCCGGGCGCCCTGCGGCGTCCGCTGACCGGCGATGGCTCCAACGGGGCAGGTGCTCACGCACTGGCCGCAGGACACGCAGCCCACTTCCTGGAGAGGCAACCGGTACGGGGTGTCGACCTCGCTGTCGTAGCCGCGGTTGAGGTAACCCCAGCAACCGATGGACATGACTTCGCGGCAGATGCGCACGCAGCGACCACACAGGATGCAGCGGGAGCCGTAGTGAGCGATGTTCGGATGGTCGCCCGGACCCTGCTGGGACGGCGGGCGCCATCCCCACGGGGTCATGTCGACCAGGTACTCGTATGCGTAGTCCTGCAGCCGGCACTCGCCCGCGGCCTCGCACACCGGGCAGTCCAGCGGGTGGTTGGTGAGCAGCAGTTCGAGGACGAACTTGCGCAGCTTGGCGATTTTCGGCGTGTGCGTCTCCACCTTCATGCCGGCGGTGACCTTGGTGCCGCAGGCGGCCATCGGGCCGCGGGCGCCCTCCACCTCGACCAGGCACATGCGGCACGCGCCGTACGCCTCGAGGCGGGTGTCGTAGCAGAGCGTCGGGATGTCGACGCCTTCGCCGCGCGCTACTTCCAGGATGGTCTGACCCGGCTGGGCTTGGACCTCGCGGCCGTTGAGGGTCAGGGTGATCATTTCCTGGCCGTTTGAACCAGCGGGGGACATCAGGACCTCCTAATAGCGTCGAAACGACACTTCTCGAAGCAGGCACCACACTTGATGCACAGCTCTTGGTCGATGGTATGGACTTCTTTGCGCTCACCCGAGATGGCCTGGACCGGGCAGGCACGGACGCAGGCCCGGCAGCCCGTGCAGGTGTCGAGGATGGCGTAGGTGGTGAGAGCGGCGCAGGCGTGGGCCCGGCACTTGTGCTCCACCACGTGCTCGACGAACTCCTCCTCGAAGTACTGGAGGGCGGTGAGGACCGGGTTGGGCGCGGTGCCGCCTAGAGCGCACAGCGACCCTATCTTCACCTGGGAGGCGACGTCCTTGAGGAACTCGATGTCCTTGAGCGTGCCCTTGCCTTCGCAGATCTTGTCGAGGATCTCGAGCATCCGCTTGGTGCCGATGCGGCACGGCGGACACTTACCGCAACTCTCCTGCTGGGTGAAACTCAGGAAGTAGCGGGCGGTGTCTACGATGCAGTTGTCCTCGTCGATGACGATCATCCCGCCGGAGCCGACGATGGCGCCGGTCTGGTTGATGGTCTCGTAGTCGACCGGCAGGTCGAGCAGCTTCTCGGGCAGGCAACCGCCGGACGGGCCGCCCATCTGCACGGCCTTGAACTTCTTGTCCTTCTTGATGCCGCCGCCGATGGTGTAGATGACGTCCCGGATGGGCATGCCCATCGGCACCTCGGCCAGACCGGTGCGGTTCACCTTGCCGGCCAGGGCGAACACTTTGGTCCCCTTGGACTTCTCGTAGCCGTGGGAAGCGAACGCCTCGGCGCCGTTGAGGATGATCCAGGGCACGACCGCCAGCGTCTCGACGTTGTTGATGTTGGTCGGGCGCTCCCACAGGCCCGATTCGGCGGGGAACGGAGGACGGAGCCGCGGCATCCCGCGATCTCCCTCGATGGACTGCATGAGGGCGGTCTCTTCGCCACAGACGAAGGCGCCGGCCCCTTCCTTCAGCTTCAGATGGAAGGAGAAGTCCGAGCCCATGATGTTGTCCCCGATGAGACCGCGCTCCTCGGCCGCCTTCATGGCGATCTTCAGGCGGCGGATGGCCAGCGGGTATTCCGCGCGAACGTAGAGGTAGCCTATGGACGCCCCGATCGCGTACGCGCCGATGGCCATGCCCTCGAACACCGCGTGCGGGTCGCCCTCGAGCACCGAACAGTCCATGAACGCGCCGGGGTCGCCCTCGTCACCGTTGCAGATGAAGTACTTCTGTCCGTCCGCCGGGTTGTTCGCCGCTGCGAACTTCCACTTGAGACCCGTCGGGAAACCGGCGCCGCCGCGGCCGCGAAGCCCGGACGCGAGGACCTCTTCGCGTACCTGCTCGGGCGTCATGCTACTGAGCACCTTGTAGAGGGCCTGGTAGCCGTCGGCCTCCAGGTAATCCTCGATCTCCTCCGGGTCGATTATGCCCACGTGCCGCAGCACCAGTTTTTGCTGCGAGGCGAAGAAGGCGTCGTACTCGGTGGGGCCGGCGTCCGTGCGGACGATCCATTTCTCGATGGGTTCCCCACCGATGATGTGCTTGGCGATGATCTCGTCGACCATCTTTGGAGTCACCTGACCGTAGGTGACCACACTGCGGGAACCGTTGCCGCCCATGTGGATCTCGACGAGCGGGTCCATGGCGCACAGGCCCTGGCAGCCGGTACCGGTGACGGAGGCGCACTTGCCGTTGTCGCACGTGTCCTCGCGCGGGCGGATGACCGCCAGCACGTCCGTCTCTGCCAGTTTCTCCTCGAAGGCCTTGAGCACTTCCCGGCTGCCGGCAGCCACACCGCCGGTACCGAGACAGATGCGGATGTCGACGTCGGGTTCCCTCAGGCGGGGCTTACCGGGTGCCGGTTTGACCAGAGAGGCGCTCATTCGGCCGCCTCCTCTGCTTCAGCGGCCGCCGCGCACGCACACACGTGGCCTTCGCCGCCCCCGTTGCCCGCGGCGGCCAGTTCGGCCTCGCGGAACTCGCGCACGACCTGCACGCCCTTCTCGGGAGTCAGCTTGCCGTGCGCCCGATCGTTGATCATGACCACCGGGGCCATGCCGCAGGCGCCCACGCAATGCACTTCCTCGAGGGTGAAGAGCATGTCATCGGTGTTCTCGCCAGGTTTGACACCCAGGTAGCGCTCGATCTCCTGAGTGATGAGCGGCGCTCCCGAAACGTGGCAGGCGGTGCCGTGGCAGCACCGGATAGTGTTCTTGCCGTGCGGTTTGAGCCGGAACTGAGAATAGAAGGTGGCGACACCGAGAGCCTTGCTGAGCGGTTCCCCCGCCGCTTCAGCCACCCTCGCCATCACATCCTCAGGAAGCCACCCGAATATCGATTGGGCTCCCTGCAAAAGAGGGACCAAAGCCCCCCTCTCTCCGCGGTAATGCTCCAGCAGTTCCTGGAATTGTCCTTCTAGCGCTTGCTCGCTCACTTCACCACCCGTGGGTTCCGAAGGCCAGCCCGTCGTTCGCCGTGCTCGCCCCTGGGTCCCCCCCGGTTCTCAAGCGTGGCGTAGGTGTAAGGATACCGAAAATGGGCCGCCCTTGCCTCTTCGAGACCGGGGGGCGGTGCCACTGTGCGGACCGCCCTTGCGGCTGACGGACCCGTCGTCGGGAGCGGCTCTACCCTGCCGCCCCGCCCGTGTCGCGGAGGCGGACCTGGTCGAAGCTCTCCCCCGCATGGAACGAGCTCCGCACGAACGGCGCGGAATGCATCTGCAAACCCATGGCCTCGCCCCAGGCCGCGTACTGCGCGAAGACGTCTGGATGGACGTATTCGACCACCGGCAGGTGGCAGGAGGACGGCCGGAGATACTGGCCTATGGTGACCATGTCGGCACCGGAAGCACGCACGTCGTCGAGAAGCTGCCGAACCTCCTGGGGCTGCTCCCCCAGGCCCACCATGATGCCGGTCTTCACGACCACGTCCGGCACGTGCGACGACGCCTGCCGGAGCACGGCGAGAGAGCGTTCGTAGACAGCCTGCGGCCGCACGGTGGGATAGAGGCGCGGCACGGTCTCCAGGTTGTGGTTGAAGACCTCCGGCCGCTCGGCCAGGACGGCGGCGATGCACACGGGGTCGCCGCCGAAGTCCGGCACCAGCACCTCGACGGAGGCGGCCGGCGCGGCGGCTCGGACAGCTCTCAGGGTCGCCACGTAGTGGCCCGCCCCTCCGTCCGGCAGATCGTCGCGGGTGACCGACGTTATGACCACATGCCGCAGGCCCAAGCGGGCGACAGCGTCGGCCACCTGGGCAGGCTCATCGCCGTCGAGAGCACCCGGCGCGGAACTGGTGACGCCGCAGAAGCCGCAGTCCCGCGTGCAGACGTCGCCCATGATGAGGAACGTCGCGGTGCCCTTGCCGAAACACTCGCCCAGGTTGGGACAGAGCGCGCTCTCGCAGACAGTGTGCAGACCGCGCTTGCGGAGCAGCGACTCCATGCTGCGCAGAGCCGCCGCCTCCGGCAGGCGCTTCTTGAGCCACTCGGGTTTGGGGCCGGGGCCGGGGGTGCGCGACCCGCTCTCTGTCGTCATCGGCCGCCCCCACCCTCAAGGAGTCTCCGCGCCGCTTCCGTCGCTTCGTGCATGACCTCCCGGAGAGGCACCCCCGCGGCCGCGGCTGCACGCGCGGCCTCCTCGTACTCGGGCGCCAGACTGCGCCGCCCGTTCCACTCGCCCCACTTGACGGACACATCCTGTCCGGCCACGCTCACCGTCACACTGCCCCGCCCGGCGACGTGACGAGTCATCTCCGTCCGGCGGATCCCGAGCGTACCCGTCTCCGCGAACAGAACGTCCACGAGCGCCGCCTCGTCCGCAGCCGGTGCCAGGACGTGCAGTACCACGCCGGGACGGTCCTTCTTGAAGTCCGCAGACACCGTCCACGCGTCGAGGGCACCCGCCGACCGCAGCCGGCGCAGCGCGTAGCCGATGACTTCCCCGGAGACATCGTCGAGATTGGTCTGCAACTCGACGACCCGGTCCTTGTCCTCGTCCGCGTGACCCGCAAGCCCATCGGCCCCTGTTTCCGCGGTCCCAATAACGACCCGCAGGACGTTCGGGCCATGGTCCAGCTTCATACGGCCGGCGCCGTGGCCCACGGCCTCGACCCTCATACGCGGCAGCCCGGCCTGCTGCGCGCCCAAACAACCCACCAGCAGCGCTCCGGTCGGCGTGGTCAGTTCCCGCATCTCCGGTCCGCCCACGATCGCGTACCCGTTGAGCAGAGCCGCGGTCGCCGGAGCCGGCACACCCATGCGCCCGTGAGCGATCTCCACCGTACCGCCGCCCACCGGGATGGTCCCCACATATACCTCGTCGATCCCGAGCGCCTCGACGAGCACGAACGCCCCCACGACATCCACGAGGGTGTCGGCCGCGCCGACTTCGTGGAAGTGGATGTGATGGATGTCGCAACCGTGGACGCCGGCCTCGACCTCGCCCAGCCGGGTGATAGCCGCCGTCGCCCGTGCCTTCACTGTGTCGGACACGCCCGAGCGCCCGATGACTTCCAGCATGTCATGGAGATGCCGCAGCGGAGGCGCGTCCTCGGCGAGAACGTCGATCCGTGTGGCGGAGACACCCCATTCCGTCACCCGGTCCACCGCGACCTTCACTCCTGCGAGTCCCAAGGACGCCACCGCAGCGTGGAGGGTCTCCTCTGCGTCCGGTCCGCCGGCATCCAACAGGGCGGACAGGGTCATATCACCCGAGATGCCGGACCAGGGATCGAGATACAAGACTTTCTTGGCCATCGAACAACGCTCCTAGGCGGGTTGCAGTTGCATTCTCGCATGCCCCCGCATACACTGCGAGCGTACAACGGTCCCTCCCGCCTCCCGACTCTAGGACATGTGGTGGCGACTGACACGCAAAGGCGACTGGCCGATTACATCGGATTGACGGTCCGGAAGCTCCGCTCCGACCGCGGTTTTACCCTGCAAGCGCTGGCAGATGAATCCGGCGTGTCCAAGTCGTACCTCGGAGACATCGAAAAAGGGCGGAAGAACCCGACCACCGACGTCATCGAGGCCATCGCGGAAGCTCTGAGCGTACCCGCACGGGAGTTGCTGTACCACGCGGCGCTGGATGAAGAGGACCCGTTCCTCCAGCCGGAACAGCTCATGCTCGAGGATTGTGCCGAGGAGGACTCGGAGACCAAGGAACTCACCCATCTGGCCCGGCGCATGCGCCCCACGGACCGCCGCCTGGTCCTGGAGATGGCCAGGCGCTTGTCCCGCTAGGCCTCCCGGCCTGCGGAAGGCGGCCGCCTCAGTCGTAGCCCAGTTCGTCCAGCCTGTCGTCGTCGATGCCGTAGTAGTGCGCGATCTCGTGGATGACGGTGTGGCGCACCTGCTCCCGGATCTCGTCCTCGTCATCGCCACACAGGCGCTCGATGGGCTTCTGGAAGATGGTGATCCTGTCCGGCAATGCCGAATAGAACTGGCCGCGGTGAGTCAACGGGACCCCATGGTAGAGACCGAGCAGCGAAGCCTTGTCCCGCGGGTCCAGCCCCACCTCTTCAAGGTCGTCGCGCGTGGGCCAGTCCTCGATGAGGACCTCCACGTTCTCCATCCGCTCCAGGAACTCTTCTGGGAGCGTGTCGAGAGCGTCGGCCACAAGGTCGCTGAACCTTTCTTCCTGCACCTCACTCCCCTCCCGGCCGACCCAGCCGCTCGAGGAGCAGCCTGGCGGCAGCGCCCCTGTGCGAAACGGCGTCCTTCGCATCGGGCGAGGCCTCGGCGAGAGTCTGGCACCACCCGTCCGGCTGGAACACGGGGTCGTAGCCGAAGCCGTCCGACCCACGCGGTCCGAGGGTTATGGCGCCGCGCGAGCAAGCTTCGACTTCGAGGACCTCGGATGCGACGCCGCCCGGACCGGGGACTATCAGGCACAGCGCGCAGACGAACTGCGCCGTCCTGTCCGGCGCACCGTCGAGCTCTCGGAGCAGCCTGGCCACGTTGTCGGCATCGGTGGCGTTCTCCCCGGCGAAACGGGCCGAGTAGATACCCGGCCTACCGCCCAGAGCCGTCACCTCCAGACCGGAGTCGTCGGCCAGCACAGCCTGGGCGCCGCCCAGGTCGTCGAACACCTTTTGCGCTTTCAGCCTCGCGTTCTGGGCGAACGTGATGCCCGTCTCGTCGGGCAACGTCGCCTCGGCCGGCATCCGGACGACGTGCAGACCGCCGGCGAACAGGCGGTCGAACTCACGGACCTTGCCGGCATTGCCGGTCGCGAGCACTACCGGGACGTCGAGCCTCATCAGCGGCCGTAGCTGCCGTCCGCCGGTGCGCCGAAGTACGCCTGGGCGATGATCGCGGACTGCTGGTCCTTGATGCGCTCGATGCCCGCTTCCGCCAGGCCCAGCATGTGGTCGAACACCTGGCGCTCGAAGGGCGCCGCTTCGGCGGTGGCCTGCACCTCGATGAGCCTTCCGGCGCCGGTCATGACGACGTTCATGTCGACGTCGGCGATGCTGTCCTCCGCATACTCTAGGTCCACCACCGGCAGACCGTGCACGACGCCGACGCTCACCGCGGCTACCGAGTCCAGCAGCGGCAGGCTCTTCATCTGCCGGGCGTCGACGGCTCGCTTGCACGCCAGATGGAGCGCCAGGTAGCCGCCGGAGACGCTGACGCACCTGGTGCCGCCATCGGCTTCGATGACGTCGCAGTCGATGTAGATCGTCCGCTCGCCGAGCGCCTTGAAGTCAGTCACAGCCCGCAGACTGCGCCCTATGAAGCGCTGGATCTCGACGGTGCGGCCGTCCTGCCGGCCCCGCACGGCTTCGCGCGGGGTGCGCTCCCGGGTGGAGCTGGGCAGGAGGGAGTACTCGGCCGTGAGCCACCCCTCCCCGCTGCCGCGCTTCCAGTTGGGGACGCCCGCGACGATCTGGGCCGAGCAGAGGACTCGAGTACCCCCCAGTTCCATGAGCACCGAGCCGTCGGCCGTGCTGATGAAGTCCGGGGTGATCTTCAGATGGCGGATGTCGCCGGGGGCGCGGCCTCCAGGGCGGGCGGCGTCACTCATGTCTGCTCCACTTCTCGTATCGGGAGTTGCAGGAACCGGGCGCCCACGTCGCGGAACTCTTCCGCATCGCCGGTGGTGAGGAAGCGGTATCGGCCTTCGCGCTCCCGGTCGTTGTCTATCTCTTTGCGCGCCAGGATCTCCGCGACTTCGCGGGCGGTCTCCTCGGCGGAGTTGATGAGCGATACGTGCGGGCCCAGCAGCCTTCTCAGCATGGGTGAGATCAGCGGGTAGTGAGTGCATCCGAGGATGACCGTGTCCACTCCAGCGGCCTTCAGCGGGGCGACGGCTTCGCGCGCCGCCCCCTCGATCTCCTCGGAGAACACGTCACCGCCCTGGATGAGAGGCGCGAGCCGCGGAGCGGCGATGGCGAACACTTCGAGGCCGGCATCCAGCGTGTGGAGGGCGTTCTGATAGGCGTTGGACCGCACGGTGGCTTCGGTGGCCAGCAGGCCCACCCTGCGTTCCCGCGTCGCCTGCACGGCCGCGCGCGCCCCGGGCATGACCACGCCCACGATGGGAGTGGCGAACGAGGATTGAAGTTGAGGCAACGCCGCGGCCGCAGCCGAGTTGCATGCCACGACGATGAGTTTGACGTCTTCGCTGGCAAGCCGGGCCGCGGCAGCGAACGCCAGCCGGCGCACTTCCGCGAGGGACTTGGGCCCATACGGGAAGTTCCCCGTGTCACCGAGGTAGATGAAGTCCTCGTGGGGCAGGTTGACCAGGCACTCGTGCAGCACCGTCAACCCGCCGACCCCGGAATCGAAGACGCCGATGGCTCTGCGGTCGGGGGTCTGCGTGTTCTCGTCTGTCATGGCCAGGCGATTCTACCAAACACGCCGGCCCCGTCCGGTCGACCCAGCATCCTCCAGGCGGCCTGCACGGCCGGCCGGCCTCTACCGTGGGCCGGGATCGATTGCTCCGTAACGGCAGATATAGCTCGGCACGACGGTGTTCAACCGGGTGACGAAGTTCCTGCCGAGCAAGGCATCGAGGGTGTCCTGCACCTCCACCCTGGACCAAGTGAGGCTTCGTTCCAGTTGCCTCAGAGTCATAGCCTCGCGGCAGGACTGGAGCACATGGAACACTCGCCATTCGTCGTCGCTCAGGGAGACTGGATACTGCCCCGCCACCACTTCGGTCCTGGGGCCGCCTGTTGCATCGTCGAGGATCGAGGATCGCTGCCATGCTCCCGGTGCGGGTCTCACGTCCACCTCCCTCCCGGCCGAACTCACACGAACGGCATCCGGATATCTTTCCGTTGTGTATGCCCCGGTGATGAGCGTGCGAAACCCCGAACGGCCAAGCGTTCAGACTCTGTTCAGGTGGGTCAGATGACCTCGTCCTTGCTGGTGTTCCGGAAGAAGAACAGGGAGATGGCGATCATGAGGGCGGTGTACAACCAGATGACCGAGTATTCGGTACCGGCACCCATGAAGTTCCTGCTGATGTCGATGGCGGCCCCGGCCAGCACCGGCGCCACGATGTTGGCCAGACCGCGCATCATGGAGAACATCCCCGTGAACTGGCCCACGTGCTCCTTCGGCATCAGACGCATGAGGATCGCGTAGGGCAGCGTAAGGACTATCGAACCTCCCAGCCCGAAGATGGGCAGGAAGATGAACGCCCACCTGATGTCGCGGATGAAGAATCCGAACACGCATCCGCCGAGGAAGACGAACAGGCCGACGCGCATGACGAGGATGCGCCCGTACTTGTCCGCCAGATATCCGCTGGCCACAGCGGCGACCATATACGTCACGCCGACCAGGCCGAACAGGAGTGCGCCCACCTGCTCGGTGGCGTGCAGCGTGTAAACGAAATACAGCATCGTGAACGGGCGCAGACCGGCAAGGGTGGACTCCCATAGGAACGTCGCCACCATGAACCGCTGGATCCCCTTGTATTTGCCGGTCGACGCCCAGATGGTCTTCAGTTCGCCCCATATGTTCTGCCGGGGCGGACGGTACATGGTCTCCGGTTCCGGTTCTCGGATCCGGCGGACCGTGAAGTACGTGAACACCATGATCAGTAGCCCGCACATGATGAACGGCGACGGCTCCCACCGATAGAACAGGAAGCCGGCGACCACCATGCCCAGGAACATCCCGCCGCCCCGCATGAAGGCCTGGTAGCCCTGCACCTTGCCGGCGTTGTTGGCCGGGGTCACATCGGCGATGAGTGACTGATACGGCGACGTGTAGAAGTGGTAGGCGGCGAAGAAGGCGAAGGTCGAGATCGCGATGGGGACGTACCCCGGTTGGAACGGCGCCATGATCAGCGAAGCTGCCATGAACGGCCCCGCGAAGACCATGAAAGGTTGCCTGCGGCCCCAGCGCTTGGTCCAGATGCGGTCGCTCAACACTCCCACCCACAGGGGGAGCAGCGCCGAGAAGATGCCTTCGCCGCCGATGGCGAAGCCGATGAGCGTGTCCGAGCCGGTGTAGCGCTTGAGGATGAGCGGCAGATACGTGGTTATGAGGGAGAGCCCGGTGGAGAATCCCAGGGTCGGGAGGACGAGGACGAGCATCGATCTCGCGCTCATCTTCTCCCGCATGGTGACTCCCTGCACTACGCTCCCTCCCGGCGCCCGCTAAAGCAAGACGCGATTCTATCAAAGCCCGGTTTGGGTCCCAAAACCGGACGAGCCGCACACAACGGGGCGGCCCGCGCGCCCATCGGCGCTCGGGCCGCCCCGCCCGCGGTCCTCACATGAAGCCCTACTTGGCTCTCGCGTAGTTCTCCGCCACGAAGCCCCAGTCCACCAGGTCCGCGAGGAAGGTCTCCACATACTTCGCGCGCAGATTCCGGTAGTCGATGTAGTAAGCGTGCTCCCAGACGTTGACGGTCAGCAGAGCCGTCTGGCCGTGCTTCATCGGCAGGTCGGCATTGCCCGTCTTGGTGATCTTGAGCTGACCACCCTCCATCACCAGCCACGCCCAGCCGGACCCGAACTGCCCCACTGCCGCAGCTGAGAACTCCTTGTTGAAGTCCTCGAAGGAACCGAAGGCGGCGTCGATGGCCTTGGCCAGCGCGCCGTCCGGGGCCCCGCCTCCGCCCGGCTTCATGCATTTCCAATAGAAGCTGTGGTTCCACACTTGCGCGGCGTTGTTGAAGAGTGGTCCCGCGTCGGCGGCCATGATGATGTCCTCGAGTGACCTGCCGGCGTTGTCCGTGCCCTCGACCAGGCCGTTGAGGTTGGTCACGTACGCGTTGTGATGCTTGTCGTGGTGATATTCCAGGGTCTCCTGGCTCAAGTACGGGGCCAGAGCGTCTTTTGCATAGGGAAGGTCCGGTAGCGTGACTGCCATGTCTATCTCCTTCTACTAGCTGATCAACCCTTTGCCGCGCAAGAACCCGCGAAGCACGTCCGAGAGCTTGGGTTCCCCTCTCTCCGACATCTCATACCCTACCTCCACGAGCGGCTTGTCGATCCTGACCAGCCTGTGGAGCGAGAAGGGCGTGGCACTCACCACCAGGTCGGCCGGGACGGCGTTGATCGTCGCCTCGAGATCCCGGAGTTGCTCGCTGTAGTAGCCCAACGCCGGCAGGATGGGGCCGAGATGGGAATACGTCTTGTACGTCTCCGCGAGACGCCCCTTCGCGAACGGACGCGGGTCGATGATCTCCGCAGCCCCGAACTGCCGCGCCGCCTGCGCCCCGGCCCCCACGGACATACCTCCGTGCGTGAGAGTCGGCCCATCCTCCACCACCAGCACCCGCTTGCCGGCTATCTGCTCCCCGCCGGTGGCCGTGATGACCGAGTCGGCCCACACCACCGTCGCCTGCGGGTTGGCCTCCCGTACGTTCTTCTCCACCTGTTCCACGTTGGCGGGAGGAGCGCTGCTCACCTTGTTGATGACCACCACGTCCGCCCGGCGCAGGTTCACCTCGCCGGGATGGTATGCGAGTTCGTGGCCGGGTCTGAAGGGGTCCACGATGACGATCTCGAGGTCCGACCTCAGGAAGGAGAAGTCGTTGTTGCCGCCGTCCCAGATGATGAGCGAGGCCGTCTTCTCGACTTCGTCCACGATGTCCTGATAGTCGACGCCGGCCCAGACGTTCAGGCCGCGCCGGATGTGAGGCTCGTAGTCCTCTCGCTCTTCCACGGTCGCGCCATACTGATCGAGGTCTTCGAGACTCGTGAAGCACTGCACCCTCTGCGCGTTCAGGTCCCCGTAGGGCATCGGATGGCGGATCACGGCGGGCTTGAGGCCCTCGGCGAGCATGAGGTCGGCCAGGAAGCGGGAAGCGGGGCTCTTGCCGGCGCCGGTCCGGACGGCCAGCACGGAGATCACCGGGACGTTGCACTTGATGGCGGTGCTCCCCGGGCCGAGCAGGGCGAAGTCCGCGCCGGCCGCGAGGGCCCGCGAGGCCTGGTGCATCACGTACTCGTGAGACACGTCGCTGTAGGCGAACACGACCTCGTGCACGCCGTGAGTCGTGATCAGTTCCTCGAGCCCGGACTCGGGGACGATCTGGATGCCCTCCGGATAGTAGGGGCCGGCGAGTTCCGGCGGATAGATGCGCTTGTCTATCCCCGGGATCTGGGTGGCGGTGAAGGCGACCACTTTCACGTCCGGGTTCCCGCGGTACACCACGTTGAAGTCGTGGAAATCCCGGCCTGCCGCGCCCATGATCACCACTCGCTTCTGCTCCACCGTGCCTCCCCTTCGACTGCGCCTCTGACGCGGTCATCTCTTCGGAATATACATGGATGTATCAACAACATTCATTCTAAATGGCGAAGGCCCCTTCCGGGAAGGAAGAGGCCTTGCTGTAGCAGCCCTATAAGCCGGATTCTGTCCCACCGCCTGCCGGTTGCCCGGCTGGTGGCTTGGGTAACCATCTATCTCGGGCCGGCCGTTGCCGGACGGCTCATGCGGCCAACCCGGAAGCTCGGGCGAGCAACCCTCAGACG
>CAIQPS010000094.1 GCA_903873715.1 uncultured Actinomycetes bacterium | reverse complement strand
CGCCGACGGCGCATGGCCCGGCGGCTCACGACCGCCGAGCGGTCCGCCCGGGCTGCGCCTCCGGCCGGCGGCGCAGCCCAAAAAGGTGTGACAACCTCCCGTGCATATGCCATCCTTTTATGCACAGACACATCGCCGGGTAGGCTTCGCTTGGGAAAGGAGACTCAGGCCATGGGCAGCATCAAGGGATCCAGGACGGAACAGAACCTTCTGAAGGCGTTCGCCGGGGAGAGCCAGGCACGCAACCGCTACACCTTCTTCGCCAGCAAAGCCCGCAAAGAGGGCTTCGAGCAGATAGCCGCCATCTTCGAGGAGACGGCGGGCAACGAGAAGGAACACGCCCAGGTGTTCTTCAACCATCTCGAAGGCGGCCCGGTGGAGATCACCGCCACCTACCCCGCCGGCGTGACGGCATCCACGGCCGCCAACCTGCTCCTCGCCGCCGACGGCGAACTGGAGGAATGGGGCACGCTCTACCCAGGCTTCGCCGCCATCGCGAAGGAGGAGGGCTTCGACAAGGTGGCCGAATCCTTCACCGAGATCGCCGAGGTGGAAGAGCAGCACGAGATGCGCTACCGCAAGCTGCTCGCCAACGTCGAAGCCGGCAGGGTGTTCAAGCGCGAGACCACGGTCAAGTGGCATTGCCGCAACTGCGGGTACATCCACGAGGGCCCGGAGGCGCCCAAGGTGTGCCCGGCCTGCAAACATGCCCAGTCCTACTACGAGCTCTGGGTAGAAGCGTACTAGAGCCAAGCGGCGGCGCCGCTCACACCGGGAGATCCTTTATGAAGTTCGAGAATGCGAAGGGCCAGACGTTCCCGTCGATGCACCGGCTGGAGCCGGGTACCTATCACTGGTGCCAATGCGGCAAGACCGCCAACGTCCCGTTCTGTGACGGCGCCCACAAGGGCACCGGCATCGAGCCGTTGGCGTTCGAGGTGAAGGGACGCGGCACCACGTCCATCTGCAACTGCGGGTTGAGCGACAAGGCGCCGCAGTGCGACGGAAAGCATCAGGACTACCGTTGAGCATCTACGAGGACATCAGACTAGAAGGCCAGATCATCGACTCGCTGCTGCTGCCGCGGGTCCTCGACGACATCCTTGAGCGGGGCGGCGAATACCGCATCCTGCAGTTCACGATAGGCGTGGAGAAGGACGACCCGTCGCTGGCCGTCGTGCGGGTCACCGCGGCGGATGAAGCCGGGCTCGACGAGATCCTCAAAGCCGTGCAGCGCAGGGGGGCCGAACTGCTCGAGCAGGGCGACGCGCAGACCGAGCCTGCACCGGCGGACGCTGTGTTCCCCGAGGCCTTCTACTCCACCACCAACATGGACACGTTCGTCCGCTTCAACGGGCGCTGGATCCCGGTGCAGTGGTCGGAGATGGACTGCGGAGTGCTGCTCGACTCGACGGCCGGGACCGCGCGCACCATCCCGCTCATCCAGGTCAAGGCCGGCGACCCGATCGTCGTGGGGCATCGCGGCATCCGGGTGATCCCGCTCGGGCGCGACCAGCGGGTCTCGGGAGCGTTCGAGTTCATGAACTCCGAGGTGTCCTCGGAGAAACCGAAGCGCCTGGTGGTCAACCGGGTGGCGAAGCTGATGCGCGACAACCGGGCGGCCGGCAAGCGCATCGTGGCGGTGCTCGGCCCGGCGATCATCCACACCGGCGCGGCGCCGGCGTTCGCGCGGCTGGTGAAGGCCGGCTGGATCGACGTGGTGTTCGGCGGCAACGCCGTGGCCACCCACGACATCGAATCGGCCTTCTTCGGCACCTCGCTGGGGATCAACCTCGAAAAGGGCGACTCGGTGGAGGGCGGGCACGAACATCATCTGCGCGCCATCAACAAGATCCGCCGGGCCGGAGGCATCCGCCAGGCGGTGGAGCAAGGGGTGCTGACCAAGGGCCTCTTCTACGACATCGTCAAGAAAGACGTCCCCTACGTGCTGGCGGGCTCCATCCGCGACGACGGCCCGCTGCCGGACGTCATCACCGACACGATGGTGGCCCAACAGTCCATGCGCGAGCACGTTCGCGACGCGGGCCTCTGCCTGATGCTGTGCAGCATGCTGCACTCCATCGCCACGGGCAACCTGCTCGCCGCCGAAGTGCACACGGTCTGCGTGGACATCAACCCCGCGGCGGTTACCAAGCTGGCCGACAGGGGCAGCTTCCAGACCATAGGCATCGTCACCGACGTGGGGTTGTTCCTCGACGAACTGGTGGCGGAACTGGAGGGCAAGCACCCCGCCTGCGACTAGTGCTCCTTGCGCACCTTCCAGATCATCTCGCCCGGCCAACGCCGGTACCACTCCCGGTCGACGTCGTCGCGGTAGCTGCTGACGGCGTCGGGAGTGGGCCGTAGCTCGATGAGGTCGTCGATCATGAAGCCGTGGGCGCGGAACAGGCGGATCCAGGCGCCGTAGGGCAGCATGAACTCCACGTAGCCCTCCCACGGGAGCGACCACATGCCGAAGTAGTCCTCGCGGAGATGGTCGCTCGGATGCTCGCTGTCCTCCTCGTAGCACATCTCGATGATGGGAGTGGCTCCGCAGAACGCGAGCAGGCCGCCCGGCCGTAGCAGACGGGCCGCTTCGGCCACGGTGGCGTACGGGTCGGCGAAGGTCATGGCGCCGTAGTCGCAGAAGACGATGTCGAAACTTTCATCGGGGAGCGGCACCATCTCGGCGCTCGCGTGCAGGATGGGGAAGTCGACATCGGCGTCGATCATCAGCTTGCGGGCATGCTCCAGTTGCTTCTCGGACAGATCGAGCGCGACGGGCCGGGCCCCGGCCTGAGCCAGCGCGATGGACCACTGGGCGGCGCCGCAGCCGAACTCCAGGATGTCCTTGCCCTTGACGTCGCCGAGGACCTGCAGGCTCTTCTCAGGAATCTGCCATACACCCCACGCCATACCCCCGGACGCCTTCAGCTGAGGGCCATGGTCGGCCTGGTAGGTGTCCGAGTCGGAGTTCCAGGCGTCGCGGTTTGCTGCGGCATGATCGGGCAGCTTGTCTGGGTCCAGCCTGTGCTCGGACACGTCGGTCTCCTTGGTCGGAGGTGGTCGGTACCTGGCGGCCGGGGCAACGTCCCGGCGACCATCTAGACTCGCGTCCCCCGCGCGTAGTCGCGCCACTGCCGCCTGGCGGTCCGGCCGGCCCCCACACCCCCGGTGGTCGCCACTGCGACGACGGCGATGAGGATGATCCTGAGCCACAGAGACAAGTCGGAATGCCAGATGTACAGCGACCCCACCCACGGCAGGAACACTATCCAGAAGATTACCTCAAGGACGAGCGGCAGCCCCACGATCCAGTCGTAGATGTGGCCGAGGGTGCTGGACGAGGCGATCCAGAGGACTGCGAACACCACCCAGAGGACGCCGAACGGGTAACGCATAGCCCCTCCCTCGAACGGGATCCAATCGGCCTGCCTTCAATAGTACCGGAGCGAGGCTTCGCCCGCGCCACCACCCGCGAGATAGCCCGCCGGGCGGGACTGTCCGAGGGCACGATGTACCGCCATTTCGCGGACAAGTACGAGTTGTTCCGCCGGGTGTTCTTCTCGCTCGTGGTGGATATCGGCGCCGAACTGGCCCTCCGCGACAACCCGGCTCACATCTTCACGCTCATCGGGCAGATGCAGTCCGGCCTCTCATCCAAGATGGCGTCGATATGGGCCGATCCGGAACCGGGCCGCAGCTTCCACGGATATGCCGGTTACCAGGCGCAGGCAGGCTTCGAACGGCCGGAGCCCGTGGCCATGGTGGCCAGATACATCGCGGCCGAGCAACGGCTGGGACGGGCGCGCCCGGACGTCGACCCGGTGCAGGCGACAGCCGCAGCGGTAGCGATCCCATTTGCTTCCGGGATGGGAAAAGCCCTCTGGTCGACGTTCGGCCCTGGTCCCGGCGTTCAGAGAGCTGAAGACTTCCCGATTCCCGCCGGGGTCACACGGCACAGTCGATGTGCCACTCCTTCTCCTTGAAGCGCCAACTGTCTCCTTCACCTATGAGGGTGTCCTTGTACCAGCCGGTCGTCTCGAGCGTCGCCTTCCCATCCTGTGCGTGCGTGACGACCATGTAGGAGACCACATGGGCCTCTCCATCCTCGACCTTGACGAAGCGGATACTGCCGATGTGGTGGCGGCGTATCCCTTCGGCCGGGACGCGGGCGGACAGTTCTCTGACGATGTTGTCACGGCCAGCGATCGGTCCCCAGCACAACTGCTCCTCCACGTACCCGCTGCATATCGCATCCTCGGTGAAGCAATCGGCCAGAAGTGCGAGATCCCGCGTGTCGTTGCCCCACGCGTAACTGCTGAGTGCGTTCATGATCGCAAGTCGCTCTGCACTCGATCCCATCGGTATCCGCTCCTCGAGCGCTATGGGTTCACTACCACCTTCATGGCCCCGTCCCGTTGCTCGACAAAGGTGGCCAACGCCTCGCCGAAGTCGTCCAGAGGGAAGTTGTGTGTGATGAGGCCCTCCACGCGTATCACCCCGGTCGAGATCAGCCGTAGCGCGCGGTCGGAGACATTCGGGTTCGCCCGGCAGCCTATGAGTTCGATCTCGTCCAAGCTGACCTTGCCCCAGGGTATCGTCGCTGGCTCGATAGGATTGCCAACCATCACCAGCCGGCCGCCCTTTCGCACCATCATCACCGACTGCTCGCAGGACGAGCGGATACCCGCGCACTCGAACACCACGTCGGCTCCCATGCCTCCGGTGAGTGTGACCACTCGGTCGATCGACCCGCCGACGTCGGTGAAATCGACGCCGGTAGCCCCCAGTTCTCGGGCCATCTGTAACCGGGGTCCGGAACCGACGACGATGACCTCGCCGGCTCCCGCAGTGCGCGCGTACTGCATGGTCAGGATCCCGATCGGCCCGTCCCCGACGACCACTACGGTGTCCCCGATGCCGATGCGGCCCCGCTGGACCGCATGCACCGCCACCCCTGCAGTGTCGAGCATCGCGGCCTGGTCGAAAGAGATCGCGTCAGGAAGGAGATGGAGAGCTTGGATGGAGACCGCGATGTATTCCGCGTACGCGCCCTGAGACGTGAATCCGTAGTGCCTGTGCCCGGCCGCCTCATTCCCATAGTCGAGGCAAAGGTTGTATCTACCCCGCAGGCAGTTCTCGCAGGACCCGCAGCCCTTATGCGCCTCGCCGGCCACCCTCGTCCCGGGGCGGAACTTCGCGGCCTGACTGGCAGCGAGATCGGCCGAGCCACCGACCACCTCGCCGGCCCACTCGTGTCCGATGACGAACGGGTAGGACGGCGGCCATGTAGGCCGGGTGGCTCCTTTGACGATCTTCGGGTCGGAGCCACAGATCGCGACCGACATCACCCGGCAAAGCACTTCGTCGCCGCGCGGCTCCGGGATGGGGAGCGGGCGCGCCTGGAAGCTCCCTGGTCCATCCAACACGACAGCTTTCATTTCTGTGCCCGGTCCAGCCATCGGCTGCTCCTTGGTGAGGGGGTCTACTCTTCCTCGATGAAGGCCACCGCGCGCACGGGTGACCCGCTGCCGCCGCGGATCTTGAGCGGGAACGCGCAGAATATGAACCGGCGGCCGGTGATCGGCCTCAGATCGGCGAGATTCTCAGTGTTGATCCTTTGCATCTCGCGGCAGACCTGATGCGCCGGAAAGCTCCTGGTGAGAACGCAGTCTATGCTCGGAGCATCTTGGCCGATGTTCACCGCGCCCTTGCCGAAGATGAACTCGGCAGCTTCTCGGGTGAGCCCCGGATAATCGGTGAGCCACGCGGGCGTGCCCCAGCGCCGTTCGTAATGCCCCGAATTGATCAGCACCGTGTCCCCCGGGCGGATGTCGAGATCATCCTTGAGCAGAGCTGCTTCTATCATGGGCACGGTGAAGTAGGTCCGAGCGGGAGAGCCGGAGATGTCGAGGCAGACGGCCTCCGTGTAGAACCATTCAAGCGGGATCCGGTCTATCGTGGAGGCGCCCGGGGACGGATCGATGTGACTTATCGAGTCGACGTGAGTGGTTCCGTGGGTACTCATGTCGATGGTCTCGGTGACATACCCGTAGCCTTCTTCATAGCGCAGCCGCGTCTGCTCGAAGGTATCCGCCACCCGTATCTTGGTCTCTGGGTGGCCGGAGAACACCGGGGCGCCTTCGAAGATCTCCTGGCTGAGATCGATCAATCTGGGTCGTTTCACCGTCGCGCCTTTCTCGTGGAAGGAGAAGACCCCTCGCCGGAAGGGGACGGGCGGCGAGGGGTCTGACTGAGAGCACACGCCGCCTCCACATAGGCGGGGCGCTCAAAAGGAGGAGACGAATACGGCCGCCGTCTACTGGTCGTTAGCCTCGAGCCCCGCCTTCTTCTGGTACCAAAGAGTCACGGCAGCCACGTCGAGATCGGCGAGGCCCTCGTCCATGGCCTGCTCCTGCAGGTTCAGCACCAGCTCTGTCACCGGCATGTCGACGCCTGCCCGGCGTGCGGCCTCGAGAGCGAGCTTGACATCCTTCCGCGCCAGACCGAGGGTGAAGGCCGGGCTGTAGTCCCTCTTCTGCATCGGCGGGATCTTGTACTTGACGAACGGAGAAGCCGCTACGCTCGAGGTGATGACCTCCAACATCTCGCTCCAGTCGAGGCCGCCTTTTTCACCGAGCACAGCGCTCTCCGCAAGGATCTGCATCTGGGCGAAGATGTTCAGATTGAAGATGAGCTTCAGGTAGCGGGCGTTCTCGCCCGGGCCCACGTAGTACCGGATCTCACCGATGGAGGCGAGATAGGGATCCGCCGCATCGTAGTCTTCCTTCGCGCCCGACGCGATGACCGTGAGCTTGCCCGCTTCGGCAAGCACGGTGCTACCGCTCACGGGTGAGCGCAGGAACCCCACACCCTTGGCAGCCGCCGCGGCCGCGATCTCCTCAGACTCCCAAGGCCCGACTGTCGCCATGTCGACGAGCAGCTTGGGCAGAGTGACCGCCGAAAGGATCCCGCCGGCTCCCAGGCACACTTCCTTCAGACTGGGACCATCGGCGACGTTCACGAAACAGATGTCTTTCGAGTCGGCCGCCTCAGCGGGGCTCGACGCGATCGTGGCGCCCTTGGCCGCCAGAGGCCTCACGTTCTCCTCGAAGAACGGGTCCTGCCGGTTCCAGACCGTGAGTTGGTGTCCGGCGTCGATGAGCCTGTTGGCCATCCGCGATCCCATCTTGCCGACGCCAACGAAACCTACCGTTCCCATGTCAATCCTTTCCTTCGCAGCCGGAGATGCGGGATACGTGGCCTACGCGCGAGGCGGCGAGAAGATGGCGATGACGCGGAAGGTCTCGCCGCCGACCACGTCGAAGTCGTGCATCTCGCCCGCCGGGACCCATAGGGCGTCACCGGGCTCGCACATGTGGACCTCGTCGCCAACCTTGGAGGTCGCGCGGCCGGAAAGCACGTAGAAGACATGGTCCTCTTTGGCGTGGGTATGCGGGATCGCCCCCCCTTTGCCCGGTTCGAACTCCCCTACATAGAATTCGATCTGCGCGCCAGGGCAGGTCTTGGGGCTCACCATCGGGGTCAAGCGGTACGCGATGTGATTGGGCACTTCGGTCACCCACGTGCTGTCCTTGGTGACTTTGCAGAGCTTGCCTGACATGCAGATCGCCTCCTCGGTCCCCGTCATCGCGGGAGACATCGGCATTACCTGGGTACGAATGCCAAATTACAACGTAGCCACCAATAATTCAACTAGCATTTCAACTGACAGGATGAATTTCAGCTGACCCAAACTCATGGGAGCGCAATCTGACGGTTGCGTGCACAGGAGCTACAAGCGCCGGAGGACGATTGTGGAGAAAGAGAACCCAGTTCGGGTCAGAGACGTATGACGATCGGCTGTAGCTCGGGGCCGGTGAGGCCCCGGGCTACAGCCGATCGAGGATCACCCACACACCGATGAACGGATCGTCGCCTATGTTGGTGAAACGATGCGGAATGCTGCAATCGAAGGTGATGGCATCGCCTTCGTGAAGCGTGTACCTAGAGAAACCGAGCTCGACGAGCAGCGTGCCCTGTAGCACACGGCCGAACTCTCTCCCGCGGTGAGCATATGCGTGTTCCCCGCTCGACGCACCCGGCGCGTAGTGCAACTCGAGGAACTCGATTGCCTCCTCGTTGGTCGGCGTCAGCCGCTGCCACTGGATGCCGCCGATGATGTTGATGGTCTCCCGGTCCTCGGGGATGACCACTGGGCTCTTCTCACCGCTTCGTGAGCGCGTCGAGGCCTCGGCACCCTGCGAGCCGTTGCCAGGGGCCGGTTGTCTGGTGAGGAGCGCGTGAGCTGAAAGGACCGAGCGTGCGATCATCGGGGCGTCTTGCTCGTGGGCGAAAAAGTGCTCCATGGGGAGATCGAGCGCACCTGCGATGCTCAAGAGCGCACTCACAGACGGGCTCGTGAGCCCACGTTCTATCTGGCTGATGTGGCTCGCCGTGAGGCCGACCTTCCCTGCAAGCTCCTGGAGAGTCAGGCCGCGCATGCGGCGAGCCTCGCGGATCTTCAGGCCCAGCTGGGTCAGACGCTCTACGACTGCAGGCATTTCTTGATCTTCAGCCATCTCTTCGTGCGCACCCCATCGCTCAGTCCACAAACTTCGTTGGCATACCTGAGCAAGCCTCAGCTTTCAACCTTTAGTTTACACACTCACCATGCCGCGCGTTAGCAAGCGCAGGCGGCTCTAGTCGTTGAACACCATCACCTTGATGCACTCGGAACGTTTTGAAGCAAGGGTGAACGCATCCTCCACCTCGTCCAACTTGAACTCGTGGGTAACGATCGGAGAGATGTCTTTGCCGCTGTGCGCGAGGAAAGCGATGCACCGTTCCCAGACGTATGGAGAGCCGACCATCCCCTTGACCTGTAGGCCTCTTGCCTGGATCTTGCCCAGTTCCACCGGGATGACCTTGCCGATATTGATACCCACGAACGAGATGCGCCCGTTGTTCCTAGGCAGGTTGAACGCCGATGCCAGCGAAGCGTCTACACCGGCCGATTCGATCACGAGGTCAGCACCGAAGCCTCCGGTCATCTCCTTGACCACTTCTACCGCGTCAGCCGAGGTCGGGTCGACGACCGTCGTCGCGCCCAGTTTCTTGCCGATCTCCTGACGATGGGCCAACGGCTCGATGAGCACGACCCGTGCACCCATACCACTGGCCGCGGCAACGGCAGCCTGGCCGATGGGGCCGCCGCCCAGAACAGCCACGACCTCGCTGGCGTCGGTTCCCCCGTTGGCCACGATCGCGTGGTAGGCCACGCTGAACGGCTCGATGAGCGCTCCTTGCTTGTAGGAGACGGCGTCCGGCAGCTTGTGCAGCCACTCAGGCTTCGCTTTCAGGTATTCAGCATGGGCGCCGTTGATGGTGAAACCGAAGTGATCGGAAGTCGGGCAGTTGGTGAAGTTCCCGCTCTGGCAGATGGGGCACGCTCCGCAACCGATGACGCACTCGCCCACGACCCGGTCGCCGGCCTTGAACCGGGTGACGTTCCTGCCTACGTCCACCACTTCTCCGGACCACTCGTGGCCCGGGATCACGGGGTACGTGAACGGGATGATGTACTGCCCGGAGATCAGTTCGTAGTCCGAATGGCAGATACCACTCGCCCGGGACTTGATGAGGACCTCGTCGTCGCTGATGACCGGATCGGGGAAGTCCTGGTACGCGTACTCGTTCGGGGCGGTGATGACGAAGCCTTTCAAGGTGTCCTCCTAGTATCTGTGTCTGGGTGGAGCGACCCAGCAGCGGGACCCCCGCCCCTGGTGTTCTCTCGAGCAAGTCGCTGATCCGGCCCGGCCGGTGGAGCGACGGTCTTACTTGACGATCTGGATCTTCGACCGGTCGATGCTCATGATGACCGCAACGATCACGACGAAGCCTTTTACGACCATCTGCCAGAACGGGTCCACGCCGACCAGGTTCAGACCGTTGCTTAGGACGCCGATGATGAGCGCCCCCAGGATGGTCCGGTGCGGGCCGCCGACGCCGCCGCTCAGAGCCGTGCCGCCCATGACGACAGCCGCGATCGAGTCGAGCAGATAGGAGTCGCCCATGCCCGGCGAGCCCGAGGATAGGCGGGCGGTCAGCAGGCAAGCCGCGAAAGCGGCCAGTACGCCGGCCACCAGGAAGGCGTACAGCTTGTAACGCCGAACAGGCAGACCGGCCAGCGCGGCCACCCTCTCGCCGCCGCCCAGCGCGAACATGTAGCGGCCGAACCTGGTCCTGAAGGCAACGATTATGCAGACGATCACCACGAAGATGGCCCAGAGGGCGATGATCGGGAAGTTGTTGATCGTCCCTCCGAGGATCTTCACGAACGCCTGGTGCCGATCGACTTGCACCGGGACGCCGTTCACCAGCACGTCCGAGAGGCCGACGACGATACTGAGCGAGCCGAGTGTCACCAGGAAGCTGGGAAGCTTTATGTAGGCGAAGAGAAAGCCGTTGAAGGCGCCGATGATCAATCCAAGGACCAATACGATCAGGATCGTCCAGGCCCCGGTCCCATAGTCACGCAGGAGGACGCCGGCGACGATGCCGACCCCGCCCACCACCGCGCCGACAGACAGGTCGATACTGCCCATCATGATGATGAACGTGGCACCGGAAGCGGCCACGAGGAGCACGGACGTGCCTCTCAAGATGTTGTAGAGGTTGTCCACGCTGAAGAACCTGGCGTTCAAGGCGGAGAACACTATCAACAGCAGCACGAGAGACATCAGAGCCAACACAGGTCCCTGGAGCCGGATCCTCCGGGCTTTCGTCGACCCGACAGTGGCTGATGCCGTTGTCGTCACTTCACTACTCACCGTTTCCTCCTCGGCGCCTTAGACCATGTTCGCAATGACGTTTTTCTCGGACGGCTTGGCTCCGCAGGGAGTGTCTCCCTGCCAAGTGATCGTTCCGTCTCTCATGACCAGGATGCGATCGCTCAGGCCGATGAGTTCGGCCAGGTCATCGGTGATGACGAGGATCGCGACCCCTTGATCGGCCAAGTTGCGGAGCAACTCGTAGATCTCCTCTTTGGCGCCGGCGTCGATCCCATGAGTGGGGTTGTCGAGGATCAAGACCTTGGGATCGGTCAGCAGCCATTTGGCGAGAACTACCTTCTGCTGGTTGCCGCCGCTCAAGCTGAGCAGTTGGGTCCGTCGGCTCGGGGTCTTCACGCCCAGCAGGTGGATGTATTCCTCCACCTGCTTGCGCTCATGCCCCACATCCAGCCAGCCGTTGCGGCCGAATCCCTTCGCCAGGCAAGCGAGGGACATGTTCCAATCGACAGGCTCGCCGAGCATGACGCCCTCGGTGTGACGCTCGGGAGGCATGTAGGCGACGCCCCGCTCCATGGCATCGGCAACGCTCCGGCTCACGTGCATGTCGCCGCAGACCGTCATCTCGCCCGTCGCGCCAGAGAGCACACCGGCGATAGCCCGGCCGACCTCGGTCTTGCCGGAACCCAGCACGCCGCCGATACCCACGATCTCACCGGACCTCACGGACAGACTCACATCGGAGAACACTCCGGAGATCGAAAGCCCTTCGACCCGTAGGACCTCATCCCCGAAAGAGCAGGTCTGTCGTGATTCTCTGTAGTAGTCCGCCACTCGCTCACGGCCCACCATCAGTGCGTGGAGCGTGCCTTCGGAGGCGGCACCCGGAGTCGTCTCTGCGACGACCCTCCCGTCCTTCATCACATAAATCCGGTCGCTCAGAGCCAGGACCTCGGGCAGGCGGTGTGAGACGAACACGAAGGACGCCCGTTGTTTGAGCCTGCGGACGACGTCGAACAGTATGTCCACGTCAGCGGCAGGAAGCGAGGCGGTCGGCTCGTCCAAGAGGATCAGTGGCCGGTCGATGCCCAGCCAGGCGGACATCGTGCACGCTCGGGCGATCTCGATAAGTTGCCGGGTGGCGGTATTGAAGTTCTCGGTCAGGCTGGTGGGATCGATGTCCAGGCCGAGCAGCGACAGTTCCTTGCGCGCGCTGTCCGCCATCTTCCGCTGGTCGAGCAGGACGCCCCATTTCTTGAAGTGCTTCTCGTGCGACAGGAACATGTTCTCGTAGACCCTGAGGTTCGGGACGAGGGCCTGTTCCTGAAACACGCGGTCCACGCCTTGCAGCATCGAACTGTGATAGCCGATCGGCTGGAATGGCTGGCCACGTAGCAGCATCTCGCCGTGAGTGGCCTTCGTGATGCCGCTTGCGACGTTGAGGAACGTCGACTTGCCCGCGCCGTTCTCACCTATGAGTCCGACGACTTCGTTCTCGTAGATGTCGATGCTGACATCATCGAGCGCTCGCACGCCTGGATAGTCCTTGGTAAGACCCCGTGCGGTCAGATGAATCTCAGCCATCTTCGGCGGTCCTCCGAGAAATATGTGCTCTCAGAACATCTCCGAGCGGAGATTTCGGATGGAAGCACATGTTTGTGGACGGTCGTTTCAACATACTAACAAGCCGGTGCACCCGAGGCCCCAGGCCTCGGGTGCACCATCGGGGCGCGTTCTAGCCGTAGATGGCCTTGGGGATGCCGTCGTACGTCTTTTTCTTGTAGTGATCCGCGTACAGCTTGTCGTACTTGTCGTAGTCGCCGGCTTTGACTGCGGCCACGTACTCGGGATGTTTGGCGTCCCAATCGGCCGGTTTGGCGACCGGCCCCGGGCCCCACCAGTCATCCGGACGCAGGCACACCAGACCGTTCTGGACATCCCAATCGTCCGGATGGAGCACCTGAGACATGAGTTTGAAGTCGAAGGCCGGTTCTTTGTTGTTGATAAACTTGTCCATGATCTGCTGGACGTTGTCCGTGGTGGCGAGGATGCCCTCGGAGTTCATGATGCGCTCCACCGGGGACGGCATCCAGCCATTCGCGCGGTCGAAGGCGCGGACGACCATGTAGCCGGCCTGCCAGGTGGCGATGTCCATCACGGTAGCAAGCATGCGACCGCTCTTGATGAAGTTGAGAGCTTCGGACGTACCGTCGGAGCCCACCACCGGGACGTCGGTCATGTTCGCGGCGTCGAGGGCTGCGATGCAACCGGCCGCTTCGTCGTCGTTCTGGCCGATGACGCCCTTGATGTCCTTGCCGAAGCGGGCGATGGCGGCTTCCATGGCGGTCTGGGACTTGTCACGCACCCAGGAACCCGCCTCCCGGTACAGCAGTTTGATCTTGGGATATTCCTTCAGCGCCATGTCGCAGGCCACGGTGCGGTGCCAGTCAGCCGAGCCGCCGGGCAGACCAGAGATGTGGACGAGGCCGCCCTCGCCGCCCATCTTGTCGAACAGCAGCTTGGTCTTGAGGTAATGGATCTTGAAGGCCAGAGGCGAGAAGTAGGTGACGAAGTAGCTGTTCTCGTTCTCGAAGCCCATGTCCTGGGGAAGCACCCACTCCGGGCAGTCCCAGGTGTTGCAGTAGGAGATCTTGTACTTGTTGGCAGCGGCGGCGACCTGCGGGAGCGGGCCGGGGCCGGGGGTGCAGCTGACAGCCAGCTTGACGCCCTGAGTACCAGCGGTCTCCATCTGGCTCAGAGCAAGGTTGGCGTCCATATTGCTGGACAGATAGTCCTGGGTCAGGCCGAGAGCGTCGCAGGCCTGCTGGGCGCCCCTCTGCCATTCTTTGAAGTAGTCGTTCGCCGCGGTCTCGGCGATGTTGACCATATGCTGGCCCGAGCCGAGCGGAATGGCCAGCTGCGCGGCAGCAGCGGTCGTCTCGGTGCCGGCCGACACGGCCGTGGTGGCAACACCCGCGGTGCTGCTGGTGGCAGCCGCGGTAGTGGCCGTGGTGGCACCGGTGGTCGTAGTGGTCTCGCCGCCGCACGAAGCAAGGAAACCACCGACTCCGGCACCCACGCCGAGCGTGGCACCGGCGATGCCGGCCAGTTTCAGGAACTCTCGACGACTTACGTTCTTGATCTCGTCACTCACAACTCGCCCTCCCTTGTTGATCGCTCAGTTGCCCTGAACCCTTCGCCTCTGACAGGCTGCAAGTCACCCCCTTATCACATCGACCCGAAAACACCCGCTACAGGAAGACCATCCCGCCATCGATCATGATGGTCTGCCCCGTGATCCAGTCGGAATCCTCAGAGGCGAGATAGCAGGCGATGCCCCCGAACTCCCCTGGCTCTTGACCGCGTCCCAGCAAGATGCCCTTTTCGAACTCCTTGACCATCTCCCCCCGCTCATGGATCTGCCCGGCAGCCATGGCATCGGCCTCGAGCACTTCCCAAATGGGAGTCCGCGCCAGGCCGGGGGCGAAGGAATTGACTGTTATCCGGTGCTTGGCGAGTGCTCGGGCACCCGATTGCGTCAAGGAACTCACCACGAACTTGCTCGCGCAGTAGCCGGCATAGTCTGGCCACGCCGTCTTGCCCGCTTGAGAGTTGGTGTTGACGATCTTGCCGCCTGTCCCTTGGCTGATCATCTGTTTGGCGGCTTCCTGGATGCCGAAGAGCACTCCTAAGCCGTTCACCCTCATCACCCGGTCGAAATCCCGTTCGTGAAGATCAAGGAAGTCGCACCCGTGGGTGATGCCGGCGTTGTTGAACATGACGTCGAGAGCGCCGAAGGTCTCTGCTGCATACTGCACCAAGCCTGCCACGGACGAGCGTTCGGTGACGTCGACGGTGAAGGAGGCCGCCCGGCCTCCAGCAGCCCGAGCGGCTTCAGCGGCGGATTCCACATCCGCAGTCTTGAGATCGGCGAAGATGACCGAGCAGCCCTCCTGGGCCAGCCGCGTGGCGATCCCCCGACCGATCCCTTGAGCCGCACCTGTGACGACGCAGACTTTGCCCTTCAAGCCTTTGTAACCCGCTTGGGTCATCAGGAATTCCCCTCCGTCAGGTGTTCACCACCGTGGACACCATAGGGCTGGGTTAAACAAAAGTCAAGAGGAGTTTAACTAGTTGCGAATTCTGAGACGGGAATTTTCTTTGGGGAAACAATCTCCCTGGCACGGGCTCCCCCTGGTATGTCTACCGCGACCCACGGGTTTGCGGCTGCCAATAAACCCATGATTTACAGCAATTTCATGCAGCAAGAGGCGCTTCGGGTCTACCGGACGTCGGGCGATTCGGAGACGAGTCAGCCTACCGCACGTGCCTCTCGTCCTTTAAGTGTGGGTATTCACACTTCGCCATTGCTGTGATATTAGTAAAACACCGGGCAGAGCAAGAACAATCGGCGGCAGAACACCCGAGGACCCGGCGCAAGGCATCAACACGCCGAACATCTGCGCCGGCGAGAAGGGAGATCGAGTGTCAATTCTAGGCGCGCACCACATGAGCTTCTCGGTCACGGATATCGAGGACACCGTGCACTTCTACAAGGATGTGCTCGGGTTGACGCTGCGCTCCCGCAGCCGCAACGAGTACGACGGACTGGGCACCGCGCTCTTCGGAACGAAGTGGGGCCTCAGCCAGTCCCATGCGGAACTCGAGATCGCGGTGATGGAACTGGCCGGCAATCGGATCGAGTTCATCCAGTACAAGGACCCGGCCTGCCAGCCCTATCATATGAACCCCTCGATCGCAGGATCGGCCCACCTGGCTCTCAGAGTCGACGACGTGGCGGCAGAACGCAAGCGTCTTGAAGATCTGGGCGTCGAGTTCCACTCTCCCATCAATGTCTTCAAGGAGACTGGGAAGCCCGACTGGAAATGGTGCTACTTCAGAGACCCCGACGGCATCTGCCTGGAGCTGGTCGAGTCCGAGGGCTAGCCGAGACCTGGTACTGGCACGGGTAGCAACACGAGGGAGAACACGTTGAAGAATTACGAGAGGCTCTTTTCCCCCTTGCAGGTCGGAAGCCTGACGCTGAAGAACCGCATCGTCAAGGCTCCACAGTCGAGCGAGTACTGGCTCGAGGGGCAAATGATCACCAACCGGGTGATCGATCTGTATGAAGGTATCGCGGAGGGCGGGGCGAGCATGATCCTCGTCGGCGCCATCCTGTTCCAGCCGGCGGAGCCGGAACTGCCCTTCCTTTTCGGCGGGCTCTCACAAGACCGCCACATCCCAGGGATGACCGAACTGGCCGCGGCCGTGCACAAACACGACTGCCACATACTCGCGCAACTGCATCACCCTGGGCCGGCGCCCATCTCAACGACCTACACCCCTCTCGCCTCTACGACGCTGACCGTCGACCAGTTGCCTCTCGACTATCTCGCTCCCACGCACGGCGTGACCACCGAGGAGATCGAAGCCATGAAGGCCGACTACATCGAGGCCGCGGTGCGTGCGAAGAAATGCGGTTTCGACGGCATCGAGTGCCACTCGGCGAACGGCTATTTCTTGATGAGCTTCCTCAGCAGGGCGTGGAACTATCGTACCGACCAGTACGGGCCGCAAAGCATGGAGAACCGCACCCGTTTGCACCGGGAGATCATCGCGGGGATCAAAGAGCGGTGCGGCGAGGACTTCGTCATCGGAGTGCGGATCAACGGGCAGGAGTTCGGCCATCCGAAAGCCATGACGCCGGCGGAGGCCGCCGAGGCCGGGACGTGGTTCGAGCGCGCCGGAGCCCACTACATCAGCCTGGCGGGGTATGGGTACGGCAAGGCCCCATTCCAGTACGTCCCGGATTACTGGCCGTATCCGGAACCGGACGATTTCATGAAACCGTACGTGAAGCAGTTCAAGACGGGTCTCCTGGTGCCGAGTGCCGCGACCGTCAAGAAGTCGGTCGGCATCCCAGTCATCGCTGTCGGCCGCCTGGATGAGGACTTGGGTGAGGAGATCCTGAAGGATGGCAAGGCCGATCTGATCCTGCTCGGCCGAGGCTTGTGGGCCGACCACGAGTTGCCCAACAAGGTGCTGGCGGGGAACAGGGAAGACATCGTCAGGTGCTGCCGCTGCGCCACCTGCGAAGACCCGCAAGACGGGCCTCGCCGCTGCCGCGTGAACCCGGCTCTTGGCCGTGAAAAAGAACTGGCTATCACCCCCGCTCCCACGAAGAAGAAGGTCCTGGTGGTCGGGGCAGGGCCGGCTGGCATGGAAGCTGCCCGCGTGGCCGCCCTTCGTGGTCATGACGTGATTCTCCTAGAGAGGAGTGGCCACCTGGGAGGCAAGTTGCACCTTGCCGCGATGCTGAAGGGGACCGACTTCGACGACGTCACCACGGTCATCGACTACCTGTCGCGTCAGGTCCAGCGTCTGCCCATAACCATCAAGACAGGCGTGGAAGCCGACAAGCACGTGGTGCTGGCGAACAAACCTGACGTGGTGATACTGGCAGTGGGCGGCAACTACGTGCTGCCCGAGGACATACCGGGCATCTTGAACCGGAACGTCGAAGGAGTCGCGAGCCTGGCCCGGACCGCTGAGCGGCCACTTCGCATGCTGGGTGCCAATGCCGTCGGCAAGCTCTCGAACATAGCCCTGCCGGGCGTCGGCAAGCGGGTGGTGATCATCGGCGGCCAGATCGAAGGGTTGCAGGGCGCGGTCTTCCTGAAGAAGAGAGGGCGCACGGTGACGGTCCTCGAGGAGTCGGAGAGTCTTGGCGGTCGCATGCCTCCGCGTTACATCAAGCGGACGCTGCCCTGGCTGGCCAAGGAGGGCGTCGAAGTGCTGACCGGGGTCACCTATGACAAGATCACGGACAGCGGCGTCGACATCACGTTGAAAGACGGCACGAAGCGCGCCCTAGCGGCCGACACTGTCATGGTCCTGCTTCCTCCGGGCGCGAACGACCGGCTCAAGCACGAGATAGACGGGGACGTCCCCGAGGTCTACAGCATCGGTTGCGGCAACGGTGTGGATTCGTCGCTGATAATCAACGCGCTGACCGAAGCGCGGGAGACCGCCTGCAAGGTCTGACAGCACGATGCCCCGAACACAACAAGTCGCGTTCCTGCATGGTCCGCACGACTTGAGAATCGAGCACCTGGCCATCCCCGACCCGGGGCCGGGCCAGGTGCTCGTTCGTGTTCAGGCGGCCGGCATCTGCGGGTCGGACGTCGAATGCTTCGAGGGCGAATCCAAGGAAGGGCGATACGACCTCGCTCCCTACACCCCCGGACACGAATGGGCCGGTCAGGTTGCCGCGCTGGGAGATATGGTCTCCGGATTCGCCGTCGGCGACAAGGTGACCGGAGACTGCGTCCTCAAATGCTTCAGATGCGCCAACTGCAAGCAGGGCCTGATGCCCGCGGCCTGCCTGAACATGCGGGAGGCCGGTTTCCGGCCGGATTCCCCCGGAGCGTGGGGCGAGTATCTGGTTATCGAAGACAGCTACTTGCACAGGCTCCCAGATGATTGGACGGCCGAAGAAGGTGCTTTGGTGGAGCCGTTCGGCGTCGGCTACTACGGTATATGGGGGCCCGGTGGCTGGGTGGACGCGAGCGATGACGTGGTGATCTTCGGCGCGGGCCCCATCGGGCTGAGCGCGCTGATTACCTGCAAGACGGCTGGAGCTCGAGTGGTGGTGGTCGATCCGCTGCCCAACCGGCTGGCCCTCGCTACGCGGTTGGGAGCCGATGTCACCCTGACACCACCACCGGCCGGGGAGTTGGCCCCGCAGATCGCCCAGGTGTGTGTTGCGGGAAGAGGTCCCAGCCTGGTGGTGGAGGCATCGGGGAACGATGGTGCGGTCGCCTCGGTCTTCGATGTCGCCGGCTTCCAGTGCCGAGTCCGGCTGATAGGGCACACGGTGGGCCACAAAGTGCCGGTGGAGATCGGCAAGACCCTTTGGAGAGGTATGTCGATCTACGGACAGGGCGGCGTCTCGGACTTCACCCCGCGCACGATCCGGTTCATGGACCGTGCGCGCAGAACGGCCGATTTCACCACTCTCATCTCGCATCGCGTGCCGTTCGCGGACCTTCATGGAGCGGTAGACATCGCCGTTTCGCATAAGGCCGAGGCGGTAAAGGTCATGGTGGTTTTCTGACCACGGATCCCGCAGACCTGCCTCCCGGTCCGCTACTCGAACAGACCCTGGGTGACTTCCTCGCCATCCACCATCCTCGAAGTCGGGCTCTCGTAGCCGGTCCCAGGTGCTACGCGGACGGCGGGATAGAAGTCGAGAAACGCGCGCAGGCGCTGGAGGCTAAAACGGCCCAACTCTTTGTGACGCCCGGCCACAGCGGGCTCGCCGGACCTGAGAGCCTCGGCGAGAAGACCGGCGACAAGAAGGGGACCGCCCACGGTCAGCACCAGGTACGACACACATCCGATCGTCGGGCCTGGGGTGGAGATGGCCCAGAGGCTCCCGTCACCCAGGACGTCGATGCACGGGCCGAGTGGCGCCATCTCCGGGGCTCGCTCGAAATCGAACTCCTCGAGGCGGGCCGCGAAGGACAGGGGATCGAATGGGAAGGACCGGAATCCGCCCGATGGCCGCTCTGCGTTGCCGGACAAGCACAGCATGCTGCGTTCGGTCCCGCGAAGAGCGGAGACCTGCGGGGCATGCATATGCGTGAAGAGCACCGAGTCGACGGCAGACGAGTCGATGCTTGCCTGACCCGACTTCGGCGGAGCGCCGTTCCGGGAGTGCGCCGCCTGCTGCATAGAGCGACCGGCGACTGCGCCGGTCATGATGATGTGGCGGCCAAGACCCGCAGTGTCATCCGCCCCAGCGGGCGACCGCGACACATACCGCCGAAGCAGGTATGCGGCCGCGTGCTCAAGCGCGGTGCTGGCGACCATGAACTCGTCAGCGCGCCAATACGCGGGTTCGGCAAGGACCTGGGGCCAGGAGTGAAAGCGGGGGGCTGGAGCTTTGAAGAGACTGCGTTTCAACGGGGACCCACCCTATCTGTCGGCCGGCAATCTATCATAGTCACCGCGATGCTCGCTTCGCACCACAGTTCGGAGGACACGAGATGCTGACATTCAACAACGTCATGCTGGATGGTTTGCTTGCCCGATCCGCGGACGATGCCAGGGCGGAAGCGGACCAGTTCGAGGTGGACCCCCACCCGGACGCCGACCTCCAGGCCCAGGCGGTCTCGCTGGTGACTGGACGCCGCGTCGGGGTACCGCAGTTGTGCGAAGAGTGCATCTGGCTCGACCATCTCGAGATCGCGTCGGCCGTCAACCCGCGAGTGGAACTCATGTTCCACGTCAAGACCGTCATGCCCGCTGGATTCCTTGTCAATTATCTTCCCTCGGCGGAGTTCGACGTGCCACTCGCCATCAAGGGTGACCGTTGGGTCTTCACGTATGCAGTAGACCTCGGCTTCGAGCCCGGTGACGTCCGCGCTCGGTTCCTCGCCGACCTCGAGGCCACCGGCCGGTACCTGGCTAGCCTCCGAGACAAGGAAATGGCTTGGGCAGGGTCTCTCGCAGACGAGTTGGCCCTGCGCTTGTCCAAACGCCGGCTGCGGATGGAGAGTGTGGCGTCTCGAGTTTCTGCCATCGGCTATCCGACGTCCGATCCCGAGGGAGTTCCCTCGAGATAGGTCTCAGCCCACGCCTTTATCGCTTCTTCTCGCAATAACGGCGCCGACCGTTATGAGGAAGAGCGCCACCACCACCAGCGCCATCCCCACCGCCTCCATCCCGCCCGGCCGCTCCCCCAGTTGTGCCCAGGACATTAGTATCGCGATGACCGGCGTGGCGAGCACCGTTATACCCGCCGTGGAAGCAGGCATCTTCCTCAGCACGTACACCCACAGGCACCAACCGAGCGCCTCGGAGAACACCACGAGATAGCCCAACGCGGCTATGAACGAGCCGTTCCAGTGGGGAGCCTCACGGAAGGTCAGAGCAGCCACGAGGGCCAGCGGAATCACACCGAACAGCATCTGCCAGCCGGTAAGCGCCAGAAGATCGCACTCGTAGCGGCTCCGTATGACTTTAACCACCACCGCTCCGGCAGCCCAGAACAAGCCGCTTCCCACGGCGAGAAGACTGCCGCCGACCCCAGCGAGACGCCACGGCGCGATGATCGCCACGAGTCCGGCCAGCGCACACACCACTGCGGCCCACTGCACACCGTGGATGCGTTCGCCTAGGAACACCGCGGCGAGCAGCAGCAGCCAGAACGGCATCGTGTAGGCGAGTACGGAGACCTTACCCGCGCCTCCTTGTTGCAGAGCCCACATTGACAGACCGACCATCCCGCTGGTCTGGAGGACTCCAAGCAGGATCAGCCAGCCCAATGGTCTCGGACGAAGAGGTCGCCGGGCGAAGGCGGCGACGGCGAGGATGACGACCGCAGCCCCCAGATTGCGTAGTGCACCCACCATGAAGGGTTCCGCCGACGCCACGCCTATCTTCGCCGCGGTCCAGCCGTACGCCCAGACGAGAGGGAGAACCACCAAGGCCAGACTACCGGCTGAGATGCGCAGACGAGAACGTGGACCGCCCGCCCGGGTGTCAGTGCCGAACTGCATCGCCGGGTCTAGTGTGCCTCCGGGTACACCAGGATCTTGGTCGCGCCGCCGCTCGGGTCGGTGAGCACCTTGAAACCCTTTTCGTCCACGTCCTCCAGCGGGATCTTCGCGCTGATCGCCTTCTCCACCGGTAGCCGGCCTGCCGCGATGAGAGAGGCGTACCTGGGGAAGTCGTAGACGTTGAAGCACCAAGTGGCTTCGAGGCTCGCGTCCTTCAGACCGAGCGCATACATGTCCACGGTAGGCGACTGAACGTGCAGCGCCGACTCGACGACCGTCCCGCGACTCCTGACTGCGTTGATGCATGTGTTCAACCCGAACTCGTTCCCCGTACAGTCGACAGCCACATCGACCCCGACCCCTCCGGTGCGCTCGCGAAGTGCGTCCACCACCCAACTCTTCGACGGGTCGAACACGCCGGTGGCCGTGTCTCTCCCCTGTTTCCGGGCGGCGGCCCGCTCAGGGGCCGCTGGGTTGAAAACCTCGGACACGCCCAGAGACCGTGCCAGATCGAGGCGCTTCACGTTGGTCTCCGTGATGTAGACCGCACCCGCCCCGATCGCCCGAGCGTAGAGCGCGGCAAGGATGCCGATGGGGCCCGCACCGGCGATGAGGATCGACCCCCCTCCTTGAAGGTGGCCCCGTTCCACTGCGTACGCGGCGACGGCGGTGGGTTCGAGAAGTGCTCCCTGTTCGTACGAGACTGCGTCTGGCAGCACAACCGCGCTGTAGTCGGGTACGACCGCATATTCCGAAAAGCCTCCCCACGCCCAACTGAGACCGACGCACGCATGGAGAGTGCACAGATGATTCCAGCCGCGCTGGCAGTAGTAGCAGCGGCCGCAGGAGATCTCGGGCATCACTGCTATGCGATCGCCCGGCTTGGTGTTGACGACATCCGTGCCGACCTCCACGACATCGGCACTCAACTCGTGACCCAGGATCTGGGGAAGCATCGCGCCGGTCATGGGATGGGGCTTGCTCGGCACTACGCGCGCCCCCTCCACGTACTCGTGAAGGTCGGTCCCGCAAATACCGCAGAACCGGGGCTTGATAAGAACGTCCCGCGGCCCGAGGCTGCCAGGGGCCGGGACATCCTCCAAACGGATATCGCCTCTGCCATGTAGCCTGATGGCTCTCATCCGCGCACCTCCGTAGGCGCAAGAAGTGTCAAAACGATGCTGACGACGGACATGGGACGACTACCCGGCGACCGCGCCACCGTCGACGGACAGAATCAGACCGGTGACGTAGTCTGAGGCTGGCGAAGCCAGAAACACCGAGGCGCCGACGAGTTCGTCCGGCTGGCCGAAACGGTGCATCGGGATCCTCGAGAGGAAAAGATCGCTCAGTTCCTGGTTCTCCATGATGGGCGTGTTGAGCGTGGTGTAGAAGACGGAGGGCGCGATGGAATTCACGTTGATCCCGTACTTCGCCCATTCCGTAGCGAGTTGCTTAGTCAAAAGATGTACGGCGCCTTTGGACGTACCGTAGGCCCCATACCCTGCCGGGTGGCCCAGAAAGCCGCGCACCGACCCGATCGTCACTATCTTTCCGCCATGGCCCTGGCGGATCATGTGCCTCCCCGCAGCGGTGCAGCAAAGCCAGGTACCTTTCACATTCACATCCATGACCCTCTGCCAATCGGGGAGCGATAGTTCTTCCGAGGCCCGGCGCACCGCGATGCCTGCCACCGCGAACAAGGCGTCGATCTTGCCCAAGTCCTTGGCAACCGCATCCATGGCGGCCTCCACGCTCTGCTCGTCGGTGACGTCGCAGGTGAGCGCCAAGGCCCGGCGGCCGAGCGACTCGATCTCGCCCACTGTCGCGGAGACCGGACCGACACGGTCCAACAGCGCCACGTCGGCTCCATGGGCAGCCAGTCCTCTAGCGATGGCGTTGCCAAACGCCCCGCTCGAACCGCTGATGACAGCGACCTTGCCACTGAGATCGAAGAGCCTTCCCAACGCTGAGAGAGACATCTGTTGCTGGCCCACCCCAATACCCCTTTCCGCTCGATCGCTAGTTAACTAATATCACATTTCTGTCCCTAGAAGAATCGCGTAACTTAAGCGTGGACCGTCCGAATCGACGCGGTCTTTCTTCGTTCTTCCGGCTTTGTCCGGACTGGCTGTATCGCAATTCCACCCAGCAAAAACGAACTATTTCAGAGGTGATATGACGTTCTCACTTTCCCAGCGCGCCTCCAGCAGCAGCGCTGTATTGTGCTGTGGGCGAAAAGCGGCCGCCGCCGGGCTTTCGCACACGCTTCAACCAGCGTGTGATCGCCTAAGCGGAACCGAGGCCGTTGCCGCCTACCGAATGGTTAGTAGGTTTAGCCGTTAGTGCGATTTACCCTCTCCTTATCACCCCGGGGATATGTTCGAAGGGCAAGGCGCCCGCCGGGCGCCACGGACAGGGAAAGGAGATGACGAGGTGAGCAGACGGAGGAAGATCATCTTCGCGCTGGCCATCGCCCTTGCCATTCTCCTTGCCGGGATCTCGTTGGCTGCCTGCGGCAACGGCACCACGGGAGCGGCAAGCGCGGGGGCGACGGCCCAGACGAGCGCGACAACTGCGGCAGCGGCCGCGACGACGTCGGGATCAACGAGTGGATCCAGCAGCGGAGCGCCGGCCGCGCCTCCGAGCGGCAGCAGTTCCGGTGGGGCCCCTGGCGGCAGCGACAGCAGCGCCGTGAAACCCACCACCGCCGCATGCACCCAGAGCGGCGGCACCAAGACGGCGGACGGCCAGACCTACACCGCCACCGAGCAGGACCAGTCGGCGATCCTGGTGAGCGGCAGCGGCACCTTGACCGTCGCCAACGCCACCATCAAGACGAGCGGCGACACTTCCAGTAACGACAGCAGTAGCTTCTACGGCCTCAACGCCGCAGTCGTCGCCACCGACGGCAGCACCGTCGGCCTCAGCGACAGCTCCGTCAGCACCACCGGGTCGGGCGCCAACGGTGCGTTCGCCACGGGCGACGGCTCCTCGGTGACCCTCAAGAACGTCACGATCGACGCGACGGGCGGCGGAGGGCACGGTGTCATGGCCACCCAGGGCGGCACCGCCACCCTCACCGATGTGGTCATCACCACGGCCGGCAAGAACTCCGCCCCTCTCGCCACCGACCGCGGCGGCGGCACAATCACGGCCACCGGTGGCAGCGCCGTGGCCACCGGCCAGGATTCCCCGGCCCTGTACTCGACCGGCACCATCACGGTGAACGGCGGCACCTACAAGGCCACCGGCGCCGAAGCGGCGGTCATCGAGGGCGCCAACAGCATCATCCTGAACGATGTCACCCTCTCCTCCACCTTCGCCGACAAGTGGGGCGTCATGATCTACCAGAGCATGTCGGGCGACGCCGAGGGCTCCCAGGGCACGTTCACCATGACCGGCAGATCGCTCGACTACTCGGGTGCGGGCGGCCCGCTCTTCTACGTCACCAACACCACGGCCGACATCACCCTCAAAGGCGTGACCGTCAACGTGGCCTCCGGCATCCTGCTCAAGGCCGCGGCCGGCAACTGGGGCGCCAACGGCGCCAACGGCGGCACCGCGAGCCTGGTGGCCGACGGCCAGGCCCTCACCGGCAATGTGGTGGCCGACAGCATCAGCAGCGCGAACGTCACTCTCCAGAACGGCTCGTCCCTGTCCGGCAGCATCAACGCCGACAAGGCGGCCAAGGCAGCCACCCTCACCCTCGACGCGAGCAGCACCTGGAACGTCACTGCCGACTCCTACCTCACCAGCATCACGCTGACCGGCGGGATCTCAGGCACGACCATCGCCAACATCACCGGCAACGGCCACACCGTCTACTACGACGCGACCGATTCGGCGAACAGCGCACTCGGAGGCCAGACCTACACGCTCACAGGAGGTGGGACCCTGCGACCGGCCGCATGAGCCACTGACGCGGACCGAACACGGGAAAGGGCCGGGACTCTCCTGCCCTTTCTGCTGCCCGGGTATGTGCGAATATAGACCCGCTCCCGCACTAAATCAGAAAGGCGATCGACGATGGCGGAACAGACGAACCCCAGCGTGGTCTTGGATACGACGTACGGCAAGATCACCATCGAACTCGACAAAGCCAAAGCTCCCGCGACGGTGGAGAACTTCATCTCCTACGTCACCTCGGGCCACTTCGACGGCACCATCTTCCACCGGGTCATCCCCAACTTCATGATCCAGGGTGGCGGTTTCACCGCCGACATGGACCAGAAGTCCACGGGCGCCCCCATCCAGAACGAAGCCGACAACGGCCTCAAGAACCTGCGCGGCACCATCGCCATGGCCCGCACCATGGACCCGAACAGCGCGACCGCCCAGTTCTTCATCAACCTGAAGGACAACGACTTCCTCGACCACACCGCCAAGAACCCGCAGGGTTGGGGCTACGCCGTGTTCGGCAAGGTCACCGATGGCATGGGCGTGGTCGACACCATCGCCCAGGCGCAGACCGGGTCCCACGGGCCGCACCGCGACGTGCCGGTCAAAGCCATCGTCATCACGAAGGCGTCCACCGAGGAGTAACCGAAGGCCGTGCCGTGAGGACGAGGGGAGGCACAACCACGAGCCTGCCGAGGCATCAGGTCTGGCCGGCCCTGGTGGTGCTCGCCGCGGTCATCGCCGCGGCGCTCCTCGTCCTCATGCCCGGCCCTGCCTACGCTTCCTGGGCGTCGGACCAGGTGATGTTCACCGACATCTCCGAGCCGGTGGTCATCAAGCCCGCCGCCGACCCCGGCCAGGACATCACTCCGCGGGTGACCTCCAAGGCGGCCATCGTCGTCGACATGGAGACGGGGGCCGTGCTCTACAGCCGCAACGCGGACAAGCGGTTGGAGATGGCCTCCACCACCAAGATGATGACGGCCATCCTCATCCTCGAATCCCTCCCGCTCGACAAAGTGATCAAAGTGCCGGCCGCGGCCGTGGGCACGTCCGGGTCGGCCCTGGGGCTGCAGCGGGGCGAGTCGTTCACCGTCGAGGAGCTCCTCTACATGCTGCTCGTGCCCAGCGCCAACGACGCCGCCATCACCCTGGCGGTGGCCGAGGCGGGCAGCGTGAAGGCGTTCGTGGCCAAGATGAACGAGCGCGCCCAGGAGATGGGCCTCAAGAACACGCACTTCGAGAACGCGTGGGGTCTGCACGTGGAGGACCATTACTCCTCGGCGAGCGACCTGACGAAGATCGCGGCGGTGGCCATGCGCGACCCGCTGTTCAGGAAGATCGTTTCCACCAAGGAGTTCACCCTGGGCGCGAAGACGGTGGGCGGCGTGCGCGATCGGGTCATCAAGAACAGCAACGAACTGCTTCAGGACTACGACTGGGTCAACGGCATCAAGACAGGCTCCACCCCCTGGGCGGGCTACTGCCTCGTGGCTTCGGCGACCAAGGACGGGCTGACCCTCATCAGCGTCGTGCTCGGCGCCAAAGACCAGGACACCCGGGAGATGGAGAGCCGGGCGCTGCTCGAGTACGGCTTCGAGCATTGCCGGATGCAGAATCTCGTCGACGGCGGGGCCATCGTGGCGGAGTTGCCGGTGGCCGACTGCCTGGACCGCACGGTGAGGCTGGTGACTGCCGCGCCGTTCGCCCGGCGGCTCTTGGGCGACGGCGAGGTGACGGCCCAGGTGAAGCTCGCCAAGAAGGTGAAGTTGCCGGTCGCTGCCGGCCAGCTGCTGGGAGAACTTGAGCTCCTGCAGGACGAGACCACCATCGGGTCGGTGCCGATCATCGCGGCCCAGACAGTGGAACTGGCCACCCTCCGCATGATCATGGAGCACTGGAACGGGCCGTGGGCCCAGAGGCTCCCGCTGATGTTGATGCTGGAGGCAGCCAAGAGCTGACGCGGCGTTGGGCGCGCCGCGGCCCGACCGGGCGCCGGACCTGCGCGCGGCGGCCGCTCGGCTGCGCGATGAGACGCCGGAGCGACCTCGCGACCGGCGCCGCTGCCCCGATCACAGCCCCGTCTTGACCCACCTGGTGTAGCTGCGCACCACCTTCATGCCCGCATGCTCGTAGAGGCCGAGGGCGCCCGTACGCGAATCGGTGGAGACGCCGCCCACCCCGCGCCCGGCTTCCCGGAAACGGCGGAAACTCTCGGCCAGCAGTGCTCCGCCCAGACCCTTGCCCCGGTGGTCGCGCTGCACGGCCACCTGCTCTATCCAGCCTTCGTCCTCTTCGTCGTAGTCGTGGCCCACGAGGGTGCCGACGAGGTGGGCACCGGGCGCCGGCACAGAGGCACCCGAGGCCGGGGCCCGCTGGGCAGCACCGCCCGCCGCACCGCCGACGGCCGGCGGCTCGTACTCCAACAAGACGACGAAGTCGGCCCGGACGTCGCGCAGCGTGCACGACAACCAGTTCTCGAAGCCCATGGGCTCGCTGTCGGCGTTGCGCCACTCGCTGAAGGCGCGGTCGATGAGGTCGTATACGGAGCGGTCGTCGGCGCCGGGAACGTACTCGCGGAAACGGTAGCCGGCAGGCAAGACCGGGGCCGGCAGAGGCGCGGAGATGTCGCGGCGGAGTATCCAGGCAGTGTGGCCCCGCTCGTAGCCGAGGGATCCGAACAGGGTCGCAGCCGACCGCTCGTTGTCGGAGATCGTCTGGCCGACACGTTCCCGGCCTTCGGAGCGGGCCACCTCCCAGGTCCAGCGGGCGAGGTGCTCGCCGAGGCCGCGGCCACGGTAGTCGGGATGTACCGCACCCTCCGCCCGGCCCTGGAACACCTGCACGTAGGCCACCAAGCGTCCGTCGACGAGACCACCCAGGCTCATGCGCTCCGGGTCGAAGTCGGGACGGTCCCAGTCGCCCTGCAGGTCGGACTCCGAGACCTCCACCGCGCCGTCGTCGAAGGCCTCGCTGGCGGCCTCTATCTCGAACACGCCGTGAAGATCGGCGGCCTGAAGCGGGCGCCAACTCACTCCTTCGAAAGCTTGATAGCCTGAGGACATGCAGCCTCCACTCTTCGTGATAAACCCGAAATGCGGCACCAGCAAGGCCGCCGACGAGATCGCCAAGCTCCTGGCGAGGGTGGGCCACCTCTTCGGGGAAGTGGCCGTGGTCTACACGGAGCGCCGCGGTCACGCCGAGGATCTGGCCCACGCGGGCGCGGCCGCCGGGCACCCTCTCATTGTAGCGGTGGGCGGCGACGGGACCCTCAGCGAGGTCGTGAACGGCGTGCTGCGGGCGGAGGATGAGGCCCGGACGGCCGAGACGGGAACGGGCGGCGCGGAGCGGCCGGGCGGCCTGGCCGCGGACGGAGAAGCGACGTCTTCCGAGGAGCCGGCGCCGGCAGGGCCCGCCGTCGGCCTGGTGAGCATAGGGACAGGCGGTGACTTCCGCCGGACCCTGGGGATCGGCACCGGCATAGAGGCGTCGCTGGAGACCATGGCCTCCGGCAGGGAGCGGCTTCTCGACGTCATCCGGGCGGAGTTCCGAGGCAACGACGGGCAGCCGGTGAGCCGCTACGTCATCAACGTGATCTCGGCCGGTCTGGGCGGGCTCGTGGATCGCTACATCGAGTCGACTCCCTCCTTCGTGCCGGGCCGCATCGGATACCACATGGCGGCGCTGCGCGCCGCAGCGGTAAGCACCCAGCAGCCGGTGACCGCGCGGATCCTGTCGGACGGCGAGACCCGCGAGGAAGTCATCCCCGCGTACCTCTTCGCGGTCTGCAACGGGCGGTGGTTCGGCGGCGGCATGGACGTCGCGCCGATGGCGGAGCCTGACGACGGGCGGCTCGAAGTGGTCACCGTCGCCTCCCCCACCAAGCCCTACCTGCTGCGCAACATCAAGAGCGTGTACGAGGGCAAGCATCTCGACATCCCCAGCGTGAACCATTTCTCCTGCTCGGCTCTAGAACTGCGGATGGGAGACCCCGAGGCGGAGCGCCGGCTCTATCTCGACGTCGACGGCGATGCGCTCGGCACCCTGCCGTTGAAGGTCAGCGTGGAGCGCCGGCGCCTACGCTTCCGCGCCTGAGGCCGCGGCGTGTTCCCGGCAGCGGCCCTCTCGTTTCTACGCTGCCCCGTGTGCGGCACGGGGTTCTCGGTCGCCGACCACTCTCTGCGCTGCGAGACCGGGCACAGCTACGACATCGCCCGCCAGGGCTACGTGAACCTGCTGCCGGGCGATGCCCGGCCCGGCACCGCCGACACCGCCGATATGGTGGCGGCCAGGGAGGGCTTCCTGGAGTCGGGGCACTTCGCGGGTTTGCGGCGACTCATCGCAGAGGCGGCCGGGAGAGCGGTGGCTGAAGCGGGCGGCGGCTCGGGCGCGGGCGCAGGCGGTAGCGACGCGGCCGGTGGCTGCATCGTGGAGGTGGGCGCCGGCACGGGCTACTACCTGGCCGGGGTGCTGGACCATCTCCCGGGCGCAGTGGGGTTGGCGCTCGACATATCCAAGTTCGCGGCGCGCCGCGCGGCGCGCGCCCACGAACGGATGGCCGCGGTGGTGTGCGACGCATGGAAGGCCCTACCCATCACCGATGGGGCCGCCGATCTGGTGCTGGACGTGTTCGCGCCGCGCAATCCCGCCGAGTTCCGGCGCATCCTGCGGCCCGATGGCCGGCTGCTGGTCGTGACGCCTACCGCCGGCCATCTCCGCGAACTCGTCGCCGCCCTGGGCCTCGTGACCGTCGACGAGCGAAAGGCCGAGAGGCTGGAGCAGGCTCTGGGCGCGGATTTCGCACCGGTGTCGAGCGAGGGATATGAAGAGCTGCTGCTACTCGGCGCGGCGGAGGCGGCAGCCGTGGTCGAGATGGGACCGAGCGCCCGACACCTGAGCGCCGACGAGCTCCGGACCCGGCTGGCCGCGCTCGGCGGGCCGCTCACCGCCACCCTCTCGGTGACGGTGGCTACGTATAGTCCTCGAACGCCCTGAGGTGATCGGGCGGCAGCCCGGCCTTGAAGGACCCGAGCTTCGCCTCACCCGCAGGGGTGATCGCCGACAGGCCGTCGGCGCCGGGCTTCCCCACATAGTCCAGCAGCTGCAACTCCTCCACGAGCATCGCGACCATGACAGGCGAGAGCGGGGGATAGATCTCCTCGGCCTCTTGCCGCGTGAACAGCCCGATGATCGCCTCTGCCTGCACCGGCCCGCTCCTGGCCAGCTTCGCCAGGATGGCCATCTGCCGCCGGAAATACGGCGTGTCGAAGCCTTTCTCGCTCAGGTCGAAAGCCTCGAGGGCGAGGACCATCGACGATCGCGAATCGGGGCAGATGATCGTGGGTGCCGCCGCTATGCCCGGCTTGTCGCTCGGCGGCCACCGGAACGCGCCCGGCGGCTGCAAGCGGGCCATGTCGAACGGCGGGGGCTCGATGCTCTCGAGCACGTTGCGGAGCCCTTGGCCGTCACGCGGCGCACAGCCCGGGTCGACCACACTGTTGGCCGCATACCAGAACGGGTAGTAGGAGGCAGGCTCGACGTACCGGGGACCGGCGGCGTGCATGGTCATCATCTTGGGGACGACGACAGCCCAGACGGCAGGGCAGAAGCGGCCGTGCAGCTCTGCCCCGTCGAAGACCACCTGGTCGCCCACCTGGCTTCCGAAATGGCAGGGGTAGACGGAGAGGTCCCCCAAGAAGCCGACGACCGTCGCTCGTACCTGGAACACGGTCCCTCCTTTTCAGCGGGCCGCCGGTCTGGGCGCCGCCGCCCGGCTGCGGCCGGCTTGCTGCGCCTTCCGCGCCCGGTGCCGCCTACCTCGCCTTCGCGAACACCGCCTCGGCCGCGGCCGCCCCACCCGGCTGCACCTTGACGCCCTGCGCCGACAGCACCGACTCGAGCGCCGTCAGGAAGAGCAGCACGTTGCGCTCCGAGGAGGAATGGCCCTGCAGGCCCACCCGCCACATCTTGCCGGCCAGCGGACCCAGCCCGGCGCCGATCTCCAAGCCGTACTGCTTGAGCAGCGCCTTGCGGGTGGCCACGTCGTCCGCGCCTTCGGGGATGAGCACCGTGTTCAGGCTGGCCAGCCGCTCCTCGGCGGGAACGAGCATCTTCATGCCCATGGTCTCGAGACCGGCTATGAGTGCCTCGCTGTTGCGCTGGTGACGGGCGAACCGGCCTTCCAGCCCCTCTTCGAGGATGATGCGCAGCGACTCGCGGAGCGCATAGATCATGTTGATGGGCGCAGTGTGGTGGTACTTGCGCGCCGACCCCCAATAGTCGCCGACCATGGTGAGGTCGAGGTACCACGACGGCACCTTGCTCGAGCGCGCGTTGAGCTTGGCGACGGCCTTCTCGTTGAACGACAGCGGCGCCAACCCGGGCGGGCAGGACAGGCATTTCTGCGTGCCGCTGAAGGCCGCGTCGATGCCCCAGGCGTCCAGCTTGACCTCCACGCCGCCCAGGGAGGTGACGCAGTCGAGCATCATGAGGGCGCCGGAATCCTTGACGATCTTGACGATGTCGGCGAGCGGCTGCCGGACCCCGGTGGACGTCTCGGCGTGGACGACGGCGAAGAGCTTGGGCTGCTTGCCCTTGAGGGCCGCTTCCACCGCCTCGGGCTGAACGGCACGGCCCCAGTCGGCGTCGATCTGGATGATGTCGGCCCCGAGGCGCCCGGCGCAGTCCACCATGCGGGTGCCGAAGACCCCGTTCACCACGACGGCCACCTGGTCGCCCGGCTCGACGAGGTTGACGAAGCAGGCCTCCATACCGGAGCTGCCGGTGCCGGACACGGGGATGGTCAGCGCGTTCTCGGTCTGCATGACGTCGCGGAGCAACTGCTGCGTCTCCGACATGATGGTGAGGAAATCAGGATCCAGATGACCGAGCGTCGGAGCGGCCATAGCCCGCAGCACACGGGGCGGAACGTCGCTGGGACCGGGCCCCATGAGGATGCGGGTGACGGGGTCGAGGTCGCGGTAGCTGCTGATGTCTGGTCCTGGCATTTCAAGGCCTCCTGACGGCCGGCGAGCGCCGGTGAGTACGCACTACGGTAAGATAGCAGGCGGAGACGCCATTGCGGCAACGAGCGGGGGTTTCTGCGTTGACCACACCACTAGGGGAGAGGCTGCGAGGGGTCGTCGGGGCGAAGAACGTGCTCGACCGGCCCGTCCAACTCCAGACCTACGAATACGACGCCTACCTTGAGCGGGCGATGCCCCGGGCGGTGGTGTTCGTGGAAACGACGGCCCAGGTATCCGCAGTGCTCGGGATCCTGGCCGAAGAGCGGGTCCCGTTCGTCCCCCGGGGGTGCGGCACCAATCTGAGCGGCGGCTCGCTGGCCCTGGACGGCGCCGTGGTGCTCGAGATGGGCCGTATGAACAAGGTGCTCGACATCGACATCCCGAACCAGCGCATGACAGTGCAGGTGGGCATCTTCAACCTCGACATCTCCACGATCCTCTCCCCCCTCGGCTACTACTACGCGCCCGATCCGGCCAGCCAGAAGGCCTGCTCCCTGGGCGGCAACATCGCCGAGAACGCGGGCGGGCCGCACTGCTTCAAATACGGGGTCACGTCCAATCACGTGCTCGGGTTGGAGGTGGTGCTCGCCGGCGGCGAGACCGTCTGGTTGGGGGGTAAGGATGCCGATGTTCTCGGCCTGGACCTCACCGGCGCGTTCGTCGGCAGCGAAGGGACCCTGGGGATAGCGACCACCGCCATCCTTCGCATCCTGCGCAAGCCGGAGGCGGTCAAGACCCTGCTCGCAGTGTGCGATTCCCTCGAGGACGGGGGTAACGTGGTCTCGGCCATCGTGGCGGCGGGACTGGTGCCGGCCACTCTGGAGATGGTGGACAACAAGACCATCAACGCCATCGAGGACAGCATGGCCTGCGGCTTCCCCCGGGACGCGGCGGCAGTGTTGCTCATAGAACTGGACGGCCTCCGCGACGGCATGGAGGAGATGGCCGAGGCCATCACCGCCATCTGCAAAGCGAGCGGGGTGCGCGAGGTGCGGATCGCCAAGGACGAGGAGGAGCGCCAAGCGCTCTGGCGGGGGCGAAAAGGAGCGTTCGGGGCCCTGTCCCGCCTGGCGCCGAACTACATGGTGGCCGACGGCACGGTGCCGCGCACCAAGCTCCCCGAAGCCCTCCGCAGGGTGGCCGACATCGGCCGGAGATACGACCTGCCCATCGCGAGCGTGTTCCACGCCGGCGACGGCAACCTGCACCCCCTGTTACTCTTCGATAGCCGCGACCCGGCGGACCGGGAGAAGGTCATGGCCGCGGGGATGGAAGTCCTCAAGGTCTGCGCCGACCTCGGCGGGACGGTGAGCGGGGAGCACGGCATTGGCATCGAGAAGCTCGATGCGCTACCGCTGGTGTTCACCGACGACGATCTGCGGGCGCAGGGCTTCGTCAAAGAGGCCTTCGACCCGAGGGGCTGGGCGAACCCGGGCAAAGCACTGCGGGCGGGCGGCCACGCAGCCGGCACGGCACCGGCGGACGGCGGGGCCCAGGCGGTCGCGGGCGCGCCCAGTGATGACCACGTGGAGGTGACGGCTGGTGTCTAGTACCACGGAGATCCGCGGACTGGCCCCGAGGGACGAACTGCGGCCGGCCGGCGAGGCCGACCTGTCCGACATCCTGGCGAAGGCGAACGCCGACGGCGACGTCTGCTACCTCGCGGGCGGGCTGACCAAGCAGGACTGGGGCGCGGCCCCGGCCCACCTGGACCTGCTCGTGCGCACCGGTGCGCTGTCCGGCTGCACCGACGTCGACCCGGACAACCTCACCCTGTCCGCCATGGCCGGGACCACCGTCGCGGAAGCGCGCGCTCAGGCTGAAGCGGTCGGGAGGATACTGCCCATCGACCCGGGGCAGCCCGGAGAGGCCACCATCGGCGGGGTCGTGGCGGCCGGCGACAACGGCCCGCGCGCCGCCGGATACGGTGGGCTGCGGGACGTGGTCCTCGGCGTGCGGGCCCTTCTGGCCGACGGCAGCGCCGTCAAGTTCGGAGGCCGGACGATGAAGAACGTCACCGGCTACGACATGACCAAGCTCTTCGTGGGCTCGTTCGGCGCCCTGGGCGCCATCACCGAGGTCACGTTCCGGCTGCTCCCGCGCTACGACTCGCAGGCGCTGCTGATCCTGCCGCTGGCTTCATTGGACGACGCGAAGCGGGTCACCGCCGGGGTGCTCGGCTCCTATCTGCAGCCACTGGCCCTCGAAGTGGTGTCGGCGGATGCGCTGCCTGGCGGCGACGCGGCCGGCGCAGGCCCAGCCGGCGCCCCGGTACTCTTGGCCGGGTTCGGCGGACACCGCGCTGCCGTCGACCGCTCCGTGCGGGAGGTGACGGAGACCGTTCCCGGTGCCGCACCCCGCGTCCTGCACGAAGAGGAAGCCTCGGCGATGTACGGACACCTGGCGGACGGCGCCGCAGCAAGCGGCGGCACCTTGGCGCTCCGCGCGAGCGTCCCCATCAGCCGCACCATCGACGTCCTGGCCGCCGCTCAGACCTATGCCGCCGCGAACGGGCTGACCCTCGGCTACCGGGCCGGGGCGGCCCGCGGGCGAGTGGATCTGACACTGCGTGGCGAGGGCACGAATGCCGCGGCCGGCGCAGACGGCGGCGCGGCGCGCTTCGGCGCCTGCCCGGCTCACCTGCGTGCGCAGGCCGTGGACATGGGCGGCTCGCTGTTCGTGACCGGCGGGGCGGCCCTGCTCCCCGAGGGCTACGACGCCTGGGGCGACGCCGGCGGGGCCGTGGCCATCATGAGACGCATCAAGGAGCGGTTCGACCCCAACGGGATACTGGCACCCGGCCGCTTCGTGGGAGGGATCTGATGAGCACCGTGACCGAGCGCGGCGCGGGCGGTCCGGCCGTTGCGGGCGGCGCCACCAAGAACGCGGCGCCCGAGGAGTTCCAGGCCCTCTACGACCACGTCATCACCTGCGGCAAGTGCGGCTTCTGCCAGCCGGTGTGCCCCATCTTCCGGGCGACCGGGCGGGAGGCCAACGTGGCCCGGGGCAAGGTGGCCCTCTTCCGCAACATGCTGGAGGACCGCACCGAACTGGAGCCCGACACCAAGGACGCCTTCGACAACTGCCTGCTCTGCCGGGCCTGCACCGAAGCCTGCTTCTCCGCGGTGAAGACCGACAAAGTGGTGGTGTCGTACCGCCATGCGTACGCCGGCCGCTTCGGCAGAGGGATGATCCAGCGGGCGGTGTTCCATCACCTGCTCCCCCGTCCCAGGCTCATGCGCGGACTGGTGCGGACCGTCTGGGCACTGCGCCGCACCGGCATCCCCGACCTGCTGCGCCGTACCGGCGTCATCGGGATGATCAACCCGAAGATCCAGCGGGCCATGGAACTGGGCGGGGGGACGCCCGGAGCGCTGCTGACCTCGCGCATCAAGAAGCGGGGCAAGGCCGCTGCAGGCACGGCCCCCGCCGCGGACGCCCCGCTCGTGGGCTACTGGATCTCCTGCGGCTACAACTACGTGCTGCCCGAGGTGGGCATCGCCACGCTCGACGTCCTCGAGGCGCTCGGCAACAGGGTGGCGCCCCTCGACAACTGCTGCTGCGGCCTGGCCGCCTATGGGTACGGCGACGTCGAAGCCGCGAAAGAACTCGCCCGGGAGAATCTGCGCCGCATCGGCGACGTCGACCGCTTCACCGCCATCGTGTCGGAGTGCGGGAGTTGCTCGGGACATCTCAAGGAATACGCGGAACTTCTGGCCGACGATCCCGAGTGGCTCGCCCGCGCCGAAGCCCTCAAAGCCAAGATGCGCAGCTTCAGCGAGTTCGTCCAGGAGACCGGTGGGCTGTCGGCCGGCGCGGCGGCAACCGGCAGCGAAGCGGCGGGCGGCATCGGCGCCCCCGGCACCAAGATCATCGTCACCTACCACGAGTCCTGCCACCTGGGCAAACGCTATCAGAACGTCACCGCCCAGCCCCGGCAGATCCTGCGCTCGCTCGACGGCTACGAGTTCCGCGAAGCCATGGAGTCGGATTCGTGCTGCGGCGCCGCCGGCACCTACGGCATACTGCACCCGGAGACGTCCGGAGCCATCATCGACCGGAAGACCGGCTTCATCCAGGACACCGGCGCCACAGTCGTGGCCACCGAGTGCCCGTCATGCATGATGCAGCTGTCGTACGGCCTCAAGCGCGCGGGCAGCACCGCCAAGGTGAAGAACATCAGCGAGCTGTGCGCCGAGGAACTCCGCGGGCGATCGAAGTAGCGTAGCAGCGGCGCCGTCGGCCGCGTTTCGCCGTCGGATGTGCTTCGCCGCCCGGTGGCGCCGGAGGTCCCGCTATACCGGCCGCTCGGGCCGGGTGGCTCAGGCTCCGCGCCCGCGCGTCTCCAGCCAGTGGGCCGCATGGAACGCCGCGAACGCCCCGCGGGCGCAGGCGGTGACCACCTGTTTGAGCTCGTATATGGTGACGTCACCGGCGGCATAGAGGCCGGGGCACGACGTGGCGCCGTTCAGGTCGACCTTCACGAAGCCGGCCGCGTCCAGGTCGCAGAGGTCTTTGACAAGCTCGCTCTTGGCATCCACCCCGACGAACTCGAACACGCCGTCGACCGGGATGAGCTTCTCGGTATCGTCGGCCTTGGAACGCAGGCGCACGCCCGCGACCTTGCCGTTCTCGCCGGTGATCTCGAGGATGTTGTAGTTGAGGTGCATCTCTATCTGCGGGTGGAAGAAGCACTCGTCCTGCAGACACTGGGTGGCCCGCAGCTCCTCCCGGCGGTGGATGAGGTGCACCTGGTCCGCGATCTTGGTGAGATAGAGGGCTTCCTGGGTGGCGGAGTCACCGCCGCCGATGACCGCAACGGTCTTGCCGCGATAGAGCGGGCCGTCGCAGGTGGCGCACCAGGACACTCCGCGGCCGGTGAAATCGGCCTCGCCGGGGATGCCCAGCTTCTTCGGGATGGCGCCGGTGGCCAGGATGACCACGCGGGACGGGACTTCGTCCTTGCCGACGGTGAGCACGAAGTGGTCGCCCTCCCGGCGGATGGCTTCGACCGGGGAGAGGTTGTGGAACACGGCTCCGGCGTTCTCGGCCTGCTTGGCGAAGAGGTCGCCGAGATCGGCGCCGCTCACCCCATCCGGGAAGCCGGGATAGTTCTCGACCCACGAAGCGGAGACGATCTGGCCTCCGGGGAAGGCCGTCTCGAAGACGGCGGTGTTCATCTTCGCCCTCGCGCCGTAGATAGCCGCGGTCAGACCCGCCGGTCCCCCGCCCACGATCGCGATGTCGATAAGCTCGGCCACTCCGTCCTCCCTGCTCCGTTCACCCCAGGCCACCGTGCCCATTCACGCGGCAAGTGTACCCCCTCTCGACCCCGGCGCACCACGCTGCTAGCATGGAGAGCCCCGGCCGCCCGCTTCGAGCGGCGCTGGCCGGCCGTGTCCCACACACCTGAAGGAGACATCCGATGGCAGCTGGTTCGATACGTCTGATCGTCCGCCAGGGCATCATGCCGGGCAAGCTCGACGAGTTCAAGAAGTTGGCCGAAGCGCTCACCTGCGGCGTGGAAGAGAACGAGCCCACCACGCTGGGCTACGAGTGGTTCGTCGACGAGGCCGGTACCAGCTGCTATCTCAACGAGTACTACGGCAGCTCCGAGGACTTCCTGCTGCACTTCAAGGGCCTGGGCCCCAAGCTGCACGACATGCTGGCGATCTCGCCCCTGCAGGAGATGATCGTGCTCGGCGACCCGAACGCGGAAGTCAAAGAGTTGCTGGGCGGGCTCGGCGCCAAGTTCTACGCCGCGACGATAGGCTTCTGCCGCTAGCCCCGGCTCGGCTGCTCAGCGGCCGGGCGCGCGGGTCATTGCGGGGTGAGCGTGACCCCGCGCAGTTCGACGGCCATGTCGGCCGAGGCGAGGGTGAGGACGAACGGGCCCTTGGGGATGGCGTTCTCGATGATCGACGAGATCGAGCCGTCGGTCCCCTTGAGCCGCGCCCAATAGCCGAGAGCGCCGTTGACCACGCCCTTGTAGGTGCCGGCGGGGATGTCCTTGCCCACCAGATAGACGCCGTCCGAGTAGCTGTCGCGGTGACCGCTCGGGCCGATGGTGGTGGAGGTGGAGGCCGTGGCCTGCTCCAATTCGGTCTTGAGGCCGGATATCTGCCGGTAGTAGGCCTCGTTGCGGTCTTCCGAACGCGTGAGGGCGGACTGTAGTTCGGCCATGCGGGCGTTCGCGCTGAGCAGCGCGGTGGTGGATTCCGAAGACTGCGACCGGCCGATGAAGAACCCTGCCATCAGGCCGATGAGGAGCGCGATGGCCGCTATGCCCAGCCAGGCGAAGGGGAACGGCTTCCGCTTTCGGGCGGGAGACGGCGTCTGAGGCGCGGTAGCGCCCGGGCTCGCGGGCGGCGGGGAGCCCGCTGTACGCCGCGCCCCCGGACCGCCGCCGGTGCGCCCGGCGGACCGCTGCTCCGAAGAAGCCTGATTTGCGGGAGATTCCAGTTCCCAATCGCTCATAAGGGCTATTATCGCACCGTATGCAAAAGAAGCGTCTAGGCTGGATCCTGCTCCCCGTGGTGATCATCCTGATCGCCGTGGTCACGCTCGTCATGTCGAGCTACCAGAAGGAGGCGGGGATCATCGACCCAGGCAAGGGCGGTACGGTCACCGTGGCCGCCCTGGCCGAGGCCCAGGCGGCGGCTACCGGCAGTGGAGAGGCGGCCTACGACGCGTTCGGCAAGACCCTCACCGTCGCCATGTCCGAGGTCAACAACATGGCCATAACCAACCCGGCGGAGACCCGCCTGCAGCTCATCGTCGGGAACGCGGTGGACGCCATGAGGGCCCAGCGCGAGGCGTGGGCGGCCCAGCTCAGCGGCGACTGGGACCCGGCCGTGGACGGCTCGGCCGCCTACTGGTGGGCCCTCCACCCCGGCATGCAGGTCGAGTCGCGGCCGGCGCCGCAGCAGACCGGCCTCACCGTCACCCAGGTGCGGGAATGGGCGGCCTCGACCACGGACTACTGGGTTAAAAAGGCCCTCGACCTGGTGGAGTGAACATGCTCGACACTCTGGAGACATCCCAGCTGCTCCCCGCGCTGCAGAGCGCCGTCGGCCCGGTGGTAGTGATATCCGGGGTCGGGCTTCTGCTCCTCACCATGACCAACCGGCTGGGCCGCGTGGTCGACCGGTCCCGGCTGCTCGCCCACCAGGCACGGACGGCGGAGGGGCAGGCGGAGGCGGCCGCTCACACCCAGTTGAAGATCCTCGGGGACAGGGCTCGGCTCATCCGGATGGCCATCCTCCTGGCCGGCATCTGCGTGCTGTTCGACGCACTCGTGGTCATCACCCTGTTCATCACCGCGCTGTTCCACGTCGCCATCGCCTGGCTGGTGGTGGCGTTCTTCATCATAAGCATGCTGTGCCTCATCGCCTCTCTGCTCTTCTTCGTGCGCGACATCAACAAGTCGCTGCACGCGACGACGGTCGAGGTGGGAGAGGACTGGGAGAAGAAGTAGCCCGCGGCCCCGCTGGGCCCGGGATGCGTCTACGCGAAGGCGGGCCGCCGCCTCGCACCGCGCGTCAGTCCGCGGCGCCGGCTGCCTCAGACTTGCTGCGCAGCCGGGGCAGGAGCATCGGTGTCCGGGCCCGGTACTCGGCATAGCCCTCCCTCGTGGCGAGGGCCCGCTTCTCCATCATCGGGACGCTGATGAACACGAACATCACCGTTATCGCGGCAGCGCCGGCGACGGTCCACCAGTAGCCGGGCGAAGCCGCCAGCGCGATCAGCCAGAGCCCCCACCAGGTGGAGATCTCGCCGAGATAGTTGGGATGGCGGCTGTACGCCCATAGACCGCTGCGGATGGAGCGGCCCCGGTTGGCCGGCACGTCGCGGAACGCCCGCATCTGCTCGTCGGCGACGAAGGCCAGGACCACGGCTCCCATCACCACGATGGCGCCGAGAGCGTCGAGCCAGCCCAACCCATCCCCGCCCTCGCGGGACACCGCGTACACCGGCAGGCAGCCGAGGAACACCATGATGGTCGGGAACAGGTGGATCCCCAGGAAACTCACCGGCCAGTAGAACCGTCCTGAACTGCGACGGAAGCCGACGTAGCGGAAATCCTCCTTGGAGAGGCCCGGCCAGTCGCGGTAGAAGTTGCCGGTCAGGCGGACGGAGTAGAGCACCATGAGGACGGTCACCAGGATGAGGCGGCCGCCGACGGCGCCCCAGCCGGTCCAGACGTAGTATCCGGCGATGGCCACCGGCTGCACGCTCCAATACGGGTCGTACATGCTGGAGTTGTCGAGCGCCACCGAGAAGACGAAGATGACTACGGTGGCCACGAGGGTCCCGAGGGCGGTCTGGACGAGCGCGCCGGACAGTCCGGTGGCCCGGACCGCGAGGACGGCGACGACCAGGGCGACCACGTAGGCCGAGACGCTGATGGCCACACCGGCGGCTCTGTTCTTACGGATGCTATCGTTCATCCGGGCCAGGATACCCGGCAAGACGGGGGGAAGATAGAGCATGAAGTCTCTTCGATCGGCATGTGTGGGGATGGCTCTCGCAGCACTCGCGCTGCTGAGTGCCGCGCTGCTGGGCTGTGGCGAGGCACCGGCGCCGCCCGGCTGGGTGCAGGGCGACGTCCGCATAGGGCCGGTGTCGCCGGTGGAGCAGCCCGGGGTCGTCAACGACAGACCCTACTCGGCCACCCTCAAGATCGAGCGGGCGGCGGACGGGAAGACGGTGACCATCGTGACCTCGGACGCCAACGGCTACTTCAAGGTGGAGCTGCCGTCCGGGCGCTACAGGCTGGTACCGCAGGTGGGCAGCAATCTGAGCGCGCCGGCACCCCAGGAGTTCGGCGTCTCACCCGGCCTCGTCACCTCGCTGAAAGTGGACTACGACTCCGGCATACGCTGAGACGAGCGGTAGAATCAGGTCCGCAGTCCCTATCCGGAGGTCCGTCGCGTGGCGATACTCGGCGTCCACCATGTGAGCTACACCGTCACCGACCTGGAACGGACCGTGGCGTTCTACCGGGACGTCCTGGGGATGGACGTGGTGGGCCGCAAGCACCGGCGGAGCGCCGACCTGGGAACGGCGTTGTTCGGCACGGCTGCGCCTGAAGAGGAAGCCGCCGCCGAGCTCCTCATCGCCGACATGGCGCTGGGCGGCCTGCGCGTGGAGTTCATCCAGTACGTCGACCCGGCGTCGCGGCCCTATCATGGCGACCCATCTGTGGCCGGCTCCGGCCACCTGGCCATCCTGACCCGGGACATCGAGCGCGAGTACCGCCGCCTGCAGGCAGCGGGGGTCCGCTTCCACACGTCGGTGAGGACCGTCCGCGACCCCGGCCGCCCGGTATGGCGCTGGTGCTACTTCCGCGATCCCGACGGGATCTGCGTCGAGCTGGTGGAGAGCGTCGACGAGACGGCAGCCGCGGGCGAAGCCCCGGCGGCCGGGAAGGCCGGACCATGAGCCCCTTCGAAGAAGCCCTGGAGCGCGAGATCGCCGATCTGCGGACCGGCGACTACGGCCCGGTCGAGCAGCGGCGGAACGAGAGGCGCCTCGCCTGGTTGACCGCCCATGGCCACCTGCCGCGCAAGGGCGACGCGCTGCCGGTCACCCCGGTCTCGCCGCGCCAGGCCTTCGAGCTGTTCTTCTACGACTACATGGGCCGCACGCCCGAGCAGTTGCAGGTAGTGGAAGAGGGCGAGGACCGCATCGTCTGGCTGTCCGCGAACCCGTGCCCCACGCTGGATGCCTGCCGCATCCTGGGGCTGGACACCCGGGAGGTGTGCCGGGCGGTCTCCGAGCGGCCGGTGCAGACCTTCCTCAGCCGCCTAGACCCGCGGCTGCGCTTCGTCCGCGATTACGAGGCGATCCGGCCGCATGGTCCGCACTGCCGGGAGACGATCGTGCGGGTGGACGTGGAGGGGGCGATGCGCGCAGCCATCGCCGAGGCCCGGGTGGCGAAAGCGGAGGGCAACAAGGGTTACGGGGCGGTGGTGCTCATGGGCGGCCGGGAGCTTTCCCGGGCGCACGACACCGGCATGACCGCAGGCGACCCCAGCCTGCACGCCGAACACTCGGCCATCCTCGCGGCCATCCAGGAATGGGGCAGCCCCGACCTCACCGGCGCCCTGCTCGTGTCCACGTGCGAGCCCTGTCCGATGTGCAGCGGTCTGGCGGTCTGGGCGGGCATCACGACCATCATGTACGGCTCGTCCATCGCGGACACGGCGGCCATGGGCCGCAGCCGCATCCTGGTGAGCGCCAAGGAGATGGCGGAGAAGTCGCCGCGGGTGGTGGACGTGGTGGGCGGCGTGCTGCGCGAGGAGTGTGACGCGCTCTACCGCTACTGAGCAGGCCACCCGGCGGCGCCGCAGCCACGCGCCCAGGGGCCGGCGCTACCGTCCGGTCGCGGCCGGGCCGGGCCTCCGCCGTGGCAGCAACGTGGCCCCCACCAGCGCCAGGAACACCATCACCGCCACCACCAGGTACGACACCCTGAACGAGGACAGCCCATCGGCCAGACTGCCTGCGACGAACGGGCCGGTCGCCTGCCCCAGACCCTGGAACGCGGTCAGGAAGCCGAAGGCCACCGGAGCCAGCGTGGTCCCGACGATCTCGCCGGCGATGGTCGCCATGATGGCCGGCGTCGCCCAGGCGGTCAGCCCGAACAGCACCGCCGACAGCGTGAAGCCCGCCGGCGCCGCCCACAGTCCGAACAGCAGATAGGCCACCGTCTGCAGGCCGAAGATCATGATGAGGGCCCGCCGGCGCCCCACCCGGTCGGATATCGAGCCCCACAGGACGCCGCACACGATGCTCACCAGGCCCATCACCATGAAGAGCCGGCCAGCTCCCGCCGCCGAATATCCGCCATCCGCGATGAGCCGCTTGGTGAAGAAGGTCATGAAGGTCGTGTAGGCGAAGCCGAACGCGAAGTACACAGCGTTGAGATGCCAGATGCGGGGTGACAGGTAGATCGCCCGACGATCGGCGGCGCGCTGCGCCGCGGTCTTCGCCGCCGCCAGATGCCGCTGGAGCGACGGCCCCCGCTTGCGCACCACCGCGAAGGCGAGGACGGCGAAGAGTGCGCTGATCCCCGCCAGGACGAACCACGCCAGCCGCCACCCCGAAGCGCCGTAGCTCGCCACCAGGCGCGGTACCAGCGGACCGGACAGCACCAGCCCCAGCGACGCACCCAGAGGCAGCGCCCCGGTGGCCAGCCCACGCCGCTCCGCCGAGAACCAGTAGGTGGGCAACAGATGGGCCGTCACGCTGGCCAGCGCGCTCCCCACCCCGGTGACGAACCGCCCGGCGGCCGCGACGGCGAACCCGTCCGCCACACCGGTCACCACCATCCCGCAAGCGGCAAGGAGCAGCCCCAGCGTGATGATCGCCCGGGGCCCGAAGCGCGACGCCAGAGGGCCGGCCGCGAGGGCCATCATGAGGTAGCCGGCCAGGTTCGCCGTGGCGATGAGCCCCGCGAGCGAGTTGTCGATGTGCAGCCCTGCCTGCATGGCCGGCAGGATGGCCGGATAGCTGAACTGCGACAGGCCGAGCGCGCCGAAGACGACCAGGACGGCCGTCACCAGCACCGCGTACTTGTAGTCCGGTCTATCAGAGACCCTCATGCCGCACCCCGCCGGCCGGAGACTCATGGCCGCCCGGCTGCGCCGCGCCGCCGGGCCCGTCCGTCTACTTGGAGCCGCTCTCGATGTAGGCCGTGACCGCCTCGGCCATCGTCTTGAAGATCCACCGCCGCTTCTCGTCGTCCGTCTCCAGCAGGGTGAAGCGGAAGCCCGGGTGCGGCGAGCAGAAGCCGCTCAGCGGCACCACGCAGATGCCGGTGGAGGCCAGCAGGTGGTAGACGAAGCGGTAGTCGAGGGCCGCGCCCACGCACTGCCGCTCCACGATGTCGCTCAGTTCCGGGTTCGCGACGGGCAGCCGGTTGACGCCGTCCAGCACGCCCGGCTCGAACACGGCCGTCATGTAGAAGGCGCCCTGGGCCCGGTTGATCTTGAGACCCGGGACCGCGCTCAGTGCCTGATAGGCCTCCTCCCCACGGGCGGCGAACATGGCCGCGCGCTGCTCCAGGTGGCCGCTGTAGCGCGGGTCGCCGAAGATACGGGGCACGGTCAGCTGCGGGCCGCTGGTGGAGCACACCTCGAGGCGCTTGGCCGCCACGACTGTGTCCACGTAGGCTGAGAAGTTCTGGTCGCAGTCGCGGTTGAGCACTTCCAGCCAGCCGCAGCGCGACCCCGGCCAGGGCAGTTCCTTGGAGATGCCGCGCATGACCAGGGCCGGCACATCGGTGGCTATCTCGGAGAGATGCACCGTGTTGCAGCCCGGGAAAACCATGTGGATGTAGATCTCGTCCGCGATGATGAACAGCCCGAACTCCCGGGCCAGCGCCACGATCTGCTCGAGGATCTCGGGCGGGTAGACGGCGCCGGTGGGGTTGTTGGGGTTGATGATCAGGATCCCGGCGATGGACGGATAGCTCTCGATCTTGCGCCGCAGGTCGGCGATGTCGGGCATCCAGCCGTTCTCGGGGTCGAGGTCGTAGGTGATGTGCGGCAGGGCGCAGTGCGCCGACTCGGCCGAGGAATGAGTGCTGTACGCCGGCGACGGGCCGATCACCCGAGCGTGGGCGCTCAGGAAGCCGTAGACCTTGGCCACCGCATCCGCGACGCCGTTGAAGAAGATGATGTCCTTGGGTTCCACCCGGGCGCCAGACCGGTTGTTGACATGCTCGGCCAGCGCCTCGCGGGCGGCCATGAAGCCCTCGGTGGGGCAGTAGCCCCAGGAGTCCTCGAGCTCGACGACCTCGTGCACGATGTCGCGGATCCAGGGGACGACCTTCTCGCCCTTGGCTATGGGGTCTCCGATGTTCTCCCAGGTGACATCCACGCCGTGGCGGCGGACGACCTCACCGAACGCGACGATCTCGCGGATGGCGTACGACAACTGTGAAGATGACGGGCTTACAAGGTTGGCCCTCATCACTCATCCCTCGCTGTTCTTCCGAAAACGGAATAGTGGAGTATACAGGACTAAACTCGGCCGGCCGCCGTGCGGCCGCGCCGAACGAGGCTCCGATTCACCCGGCCGCCTCAGCCCTCTTCTGAGGCGGCCGGCATAGCAGCGGCATGTTCCGCCACCGCCTCTCCGGCTGCCCCTTCTCCAGATATCCCGTGCAGGAAGAACGCGAGCACCGCCCCGGCGGCGGCGAGGATGAACGCGAGACCCATGGCTATGCGGAACCCCGCCGAATGGGCGATGGGCCCGACCAGGTAGGGGAAGACGATCCGTCCTACGGCGCCTGCGAACACCACTGCCGACACCACCACTCCCGCATGCCACGCCGGGAACTTGCCGGCAAAGCCCATGATGAGCGGGAAGCCCGCCGCGGCGCCCAGTCCGGCGATGAACGCCAGGACCATGACCAAGGCGATGGATGTCGAAAGGGCCACCCCACCCGCGAAGACGGCCATCACGGCCATCCCTCCCATCAGGATGCGGGAAGCGGCGAAGCGCTTGGTGAGCCGGGCCACTATCAGCCGCCCGAAGATGAGCCCCAGCCAGAACAGCGCCACCGCGATGCTGGCCGTGGTCTTGCTGACGTCGAACGTGTCGATGGCGAACTTGGGCAGCCACACGTTGAAGATGAACTCCGACCCGATGTAGAAGATGGACGCCGCCACCACCGCCCAGAAGAGCGCGGGGCTGAAGCCGACCACCTCACGCAACCTGCCCCAGGTGAGGTTCTTCCGCCCAGGGATGTCGCTGACCGGCCGCCAGGTGAGGAAGAGGGCCAGCACCGCCGAGAGGACCGCCTCCGCCCCGTAGACCCAGCGCCAGGTGGCGCCCAGCCCGAGGGCGATGCCGATGAAGATGGGCGCCACGGTCATCCCGATGGCGAAGAACAGCAGCACGATGACCATCGTCCGGTGCGTGTCCACCTTCACGTGCGAGCCCACCCACATGCTGGGCAGACTGTTGAGGATCACGCACCCGAGCCCTACGAAGAAGTACGAGACGAACATGGAGGCGAGCCCCCGGGTGAGGGTCGCGGATACGGCCAGAGCGACCGCCTGCAGCCACGTGGCCCCGATGAGCGCCCACTTGACCGGCACGCGGGCCAGGAGAAGGTTGAGAGCCGTCACCCCGACGAGCATCCCGACGGCGAACGCCACCGAGATGAGCCCGGCCTGCTGCAGCGGGATGCCGAGTTGCTTGGTGAGCGGGTCGAGGACCGGCCCCAGGGTGATGACCACGACGCCCACCATGAACAGGGTGGCGTACAGAGGCAGGTACGAGGCCAGACTTGTCTTGGAGGTATCGTGGTGCACCGGTTTAGTATACGCTGGAGCCTCATGGAACGGTCAAAGCAGAGACTGGTGCTCCTGGTCGTGACCACGGCCGGGTTCCTGAGCACCTTCATGGCATCGGCGCTGAACGTCGCACTACCCGAGATCCAGGACCAACTGGGCTTCAACGCCGTCACGCTCGGGTGGGTGCAGCTCGCCTACATCCTGGGGGCGGCGGCACTGCTCATGCCCGTGGGGCGCATCGCCGACTTCAGCGGGCGCAAGCGGGTGTTCCTCATCGGCATCTCGACGTTCTCCCTGTTCGTGCTCGCCGCGGCGCTGGCTCCCTCGGCCCCGGTGCTGATAGCCCTGCGGCTGCTCCAGGGCTTCGCCACCGCTGCCCTGTTCTCGTGCACCACCGCGATGGTGAGCCTCGCCTACCCCGCCGAGGAACGGGGCAAGGCGCTGGGCATGCAGGTGGCCGGCGTCTACCTGGGGCTCACGCTGGGACCGGTGCTCGGCGGGCTCATCACGAGCGCCTTCGGGTGGCGCTACATCTTCGTCCTGGTGGGGATCATCGGGGTCATCGACATCGTCCTCACCGCGTGGCGCCTCACCGGCACCGACTGGAAGGAGCCGAGGAAGGCGTCGTTCGACGTCCGCGGGTCGGTCGCCTGGGCGGTGTCGCTCTCGGTGATGCTGGTCGGGTTCTCGCTGCTGCCCACGGTGACCGGATGGGCGATGATCGTGGCCGGCGTGGTGGGGCTGGCGGGGTTCCTGTGGATGGAGACCAAGACCGCCGAACCCGTCCTCGGTGTCGATCTGTTCCGGTACAACCGGGTGTTCGCCTTCTCGAGCATGGCCTCGTTCATCAACTACGCGGCCACCTACGCCATGACCTTCCTGATGAGCCTCTACCTGCGCTTCAACATGGGCCTCAGCCCCGAGCATGCGGCCTTCGTGCTCATCACGGCGGCGGTGGCTCAGACCGTCGTCTCGCCGTTCTCCGGCCGCCTCACCGACCGGCTCCCGGCCCGCTACGTGGCCACAGCGGGCATGGGGGTCTGCGTGCTGGGGCTGGCGGCCTTCGTCTTCCTGGGGCCGCATTCGCCGTACTGGTACATCATCACCACCCTCGCGGTGCTCGGCCTCGGCTTCGGGTTCTTCGCGACGCCCATCGTCCACTCCATCCTGGCCAGCGTGCCCCGGCGGGACACGGGCCTGGCCTCGGCGGCCATCGGGACGACGCGGCTCACCGGACAGAGCATCAGCATCGGTCTGGCGACCCTCGTGCTGGCGGTCGTCGTGGGACCGCACGAGATAACCACGCAGGACCTGCACAGCCTGCTGACCGCGATCCGCATCACGTTCGCCATCTTCACGGTGCTCTGCATCGTCGGGATGGCGGGGGCGCTGGTGGGGCCGCGCGCCGGCACCGGCGAGCCGGAGGGCCACTGACCCACCCGGCGTGCGGCCGGCGCGGGACGGGCGCGGCCGGCAGAATGAGAGGGGCGGCCGAAGCCGCCCCTTTTCACATCACTCTCACCTGCTGCCCGGACGGTCCGGGCGTCGCTCCGTCATTGCCCGCCGCTCAGCGTGACGGTCACCGGGCCGGTCCTATGAATGCCCGCTGCGCCGCCCTGCAGTGCCGGCGCGGTGGCCAGGGTGGTCGCGGTCTTGGCGACCCGCACGTTGTCGACGTAGGCGCCCTCGTACGATTCGAGGTTGAGGTAGTCGCTCTCGAACATGAACATCACCCAGATCGGCCGGCCCGTCACGTTCCGCGTCCCTCCGGCGCCGTCGGCCACGGCCTTCAGGTCGATGCTCTGATGCACCCAGCCGCTGCTGTATCCCCACCACCCATCGCCGTAGAAGTTGATGCCGTCCGTGGAGACGAGGTAGGCGAGGGTGTCATACCCGTACTCCGAATCGAGCCACATGTCGAAGTCCAGGAAGGCCACGGTGGTGGAGGTGAGGTCGATCGCGGTCGGCGTGTACATCTTGGAGTAGACGTCGTCCGGATAGGGGCCCGGAGCGGCGATACTGCTCCCGATGCAGTAGGCGCTATGGGTACCGGAGGTGCCCGAATGCCGGTATGTGGTGACCGCCCAACTCGGGGAGGCGGTGGGCACCGTCCACTTGCCGAGGCCGCTCTCGAAGCCGTCGGTGAAGAACACGCTCACGACAGCCGCTGAGGTCAGAGTGCCCTCCACGTCGAGGGCGTCGATATTGATCTTGGGGCTTGTGGCGTTCGCGTTCATCTGGTTGGCGAACTCGAGCTTGAGCGTGTGGGAAGCATTCGAGAGACCGGTCTTCATGAAGATCATCTGCTGGTAGGCCGGGGCGCTGCGGTACTCGTCGTAGTAGCCGATCAGCGCATTGTCGAGCGTCACCTTGACCTTGCCGAAAGCTGGGCCCTTCGTGCCGATGAGGGCCACCGCCGTCCCGCTGAACTTGGCGGTGACCGAACCGGTGGACACCAGGGTCTTCATGGCGCTGCCGGAGTAGTTGCTGGATGACTGCGAGCTCCACGAGCTGCCGCCGATGTATGCGAGATACGAGTTCGTCTCCTGGGAGCGCTGGACGGCCGTGGTGGAGGACAGTGTGCCCCACACCTGCACGGCGTCGATGCTGACGGTCGTCCCTGCCGAGGAGGCGTTCTTCTGCCCGGTCGACTCGAGCCGGAAGGTGTGGGTGGCCTTGGTGAGACCGGTCTTCGTCCGGATGACGTACTTGTTGACCGCGGTCGCGCTGTACAGGTCGTACGTGCCGTCGAGCACCCCGTCGATGTAGATATTGACCTTCCCGTATCCGGCCGCCTTCGCGCCGATGAACTTGATGCCGGTGCCGTAGAACTTCCCGCTCACCCAGCCGCCGTACGTGCGCTTCTGACTGCCACCGCTGTAGCCGGAGGCGGTGTCGACCACCCAGGACCCGCCGTAGGCGAGCATGCTGCTCGTCTGTTCGTAGTACGCGACGTAGGTGTAGTCGTTGCCCGTGCCCGTGGCGGACGAGGTGCCGAGCGGTGTGGTCACCGTGACATCCACCTGCCCGCCCGCGTGGGCCGGAGACGTGCATGTGATCCTGGTGGAGTTGACGACCGTCACGTTCGTCGCGGCTACGCCGCCGAACTTGACCGCCGATGCGCCGGTCAGGTTGGTGCCGGTGATGGTCACCGCGGTGCCGCCGGAGGTCGACCCGTAGGTGGGGCTGACGGCCGTGACCGTGGTGGCGCTCACCGGGGCGGCATAGGCCTTTAGGCAGACGTTGGTGTTGGACGATCCGGTGGTCATGTCATACCAGGTAGTCCCGTTGGGACCTTGGTAGCTCTGCCCGGCGGACGCCGTGGCGGTCGACGAGTAGCCGGCCAGCGGAGACTCTGTCGCGAGGGGCCATCCGTAACCCGGGGAGGTGATCTTGATCGCCACCGCGAACGGCTGCCCGTTGGTCAAGGCCATCGGCGTGGGCAGAGAGACGGTGTGGAACCCACTGGACGTGAACGATCCGGTCGTGCGCTGGGTGATCGTCGCCAGGCTCGCCCCGGCCCAGACTTCGTAGGTGGAGTTGGGGACAAGCGTGTAGAGGCCCACGGCCGCCAAGGGCGCCGAGGAAGTGGCAGTGAACACGTTGGCGCCCCACCACGGGGTCCCGCTCGTGCCGGACCCCCAGCTGTCCACCCAGCCGAGCGGATCGTACTGGTAGATCTTCGAGTAGTTGGTCGTGGAAACGGCGCTGTTGAACACCGCGGACGTCAGCACCCTGCCGAGGATCGTGTCGTAGTACGAAATATAGAAGTAGCCGGAGTCGCCCCAGCCGCTCCCCCAGCTGTTCTTGACTATGAACGCGCCGTTCGCGCCGGGGTTGATGGCGAAGTTCGACGCAGGATAGCTGTCGTCCCACCCCACGATCAGCACCCCGTGGTTCGCGTCGGTGGACTCAGAGTCGTCATAGGGGATGTTGAAGTAGTACGCATGGTTGGCCGCGCTGTAGTACTGGGAGCCCGAACTGCTCCCCTCGAACCTCATGGCCACGGCCACAGCTCCCGACTGCGTGAGGGCGCTCTTGATGGCGTCGTTGTCGGTGGCCGAGGTGCGGAGCGGCAGCCAGTCGACGTTCTGGACGTGCTTGCGGACGGTCGGTGAGACCGGCGTGGTGCCGTTGCCGAAGCCGTCGTCGTCAGACTCGTAGATGGGGCCGCTCCAGCGGGCCAGATATGCGGTGGACATGAAGTAGTTCCCGCCGCGCATGTAGATGTCGCCCGTATAGTCGAAGCCGTGGGTGAGGGCCATGTGGTCCTCGGAGAAGTCCAGGTTCTGCCCCGGCAGCAGGTAGGATTCGAGCGAACCGAAGGTGGCGAAGGCCCAGCATGTGCCGGTATTGCCCTGGTCCTTGACGCTGGTGACCTCCCCCGAGGTCCGCAGGTCGAACGACGAAGCGAAGACACCGAGAGACCCCAGCGCCGGCGAGGGGCTCGCCGAGTGCGGGAGCTGTTGCGGACCCTGCACGAAACCCAGTGGACGTCCGTCAGGAGTGGTGGCCGAGTTGGGTGCGCTCTGCGCGGCCTCGAATGCGGGGGCCAGGGGAGCGGAGGAGCCCTGCGAGCCGCCAGGCGCGGCGACGGCCACCGTGCCGGTCAAGAGCAGCAGGACCAGCAGCGCAGCAGCGGCGGCTACGATCGCGCCCCGCCCGTGCAGTCGCATGCCGTGGTCCAGACCGGTCATCATGGCCCACCCCCGTGTGTATCGCTCTGCGGACGCCTTCAACAATAGTCCTCGGCGGAGGGGGCCGCAACCGTGAGTCACGCTCCGGTCACACCACCTGCTCCCGCTCGATCCGCCTGGCCGCCTTTTCCAGCGGGAACGCCAGTGCGATGAGCAGCAGGACGGGGATCACCCAGATCCCCATGGCCTCGCGATAGCCCAGAGCGGCGACGGTAGGGGCGAACACGTACCCCGAGAGCGTGTTGGCGGCGGTGCCGGCCAGCATCATCCCCGAGAACACGACCCCCGCCTGCCAACCCGGGAAGCGCGGCGTGTAGCAGGAGATCAGCGGCCAGCAGGCCGACGCCCCGAACCCGGCCAGGAACGCGAACGCCTCGGACACCGCCAGGTTCGGCGCCACGGCGATGCCGACGACGAACACCGCGAGTATCGACGCGAATATCGTGAGCAGCCTGGCCGGTGAGGCCAGCCGGGTGAGCGGCCCTGCCAGGTAGCGGCCCACGGTTATGCCGGCCCACAGGAGGGTCACGCTGAGCGCGGCCGTCTCGTGACCGGCCGAGTAGACGTCCACGTGAAGCTTCGCCAGCCAGACGTAGAGCGTGCCCTCTATGAAGACGTAGAAGAAGGTGGCCGCGATGATGACGGCCAGCAGCGTCGGGTGCGACGACGCCACGGCCTTGAGTTGCCGGGCCCGAAGGTTCTCGCGCTCCGGGACGTCGGCTATCGGGAGCAGCCAGAGGACCACCGCCATGGCCGCCGAGATGGCCGCCTGCCCGATGAACACCCAGCGCCAGGTGGCGCCCAGGTCGAGCGCGGCCCCGACGACCAGAGGGGCGACCACCACCCCCACCGCGAAGTAGGCGCCGATGCCCAACATCGCCTTCTCCAGGCCCTTGCGCACGTGCGCGGCCACCCAGACCCCGGACAGGGTGTTGGGGATGACCCCTGCCATCCCGGTGAGGAAGAGAGCCACCATGAGCGGCCAGAGACCCACGCCCAGCAGGGCTGCGCCCACGGAGCCGAGGGCGAGGAGCGATGCGCACGCGACCATGATGGTCTTCACCGGCACCCGGGCGAGCCCGAAGTTCACGAGCAGTACCCCGAACAACCTGCCGAGGAAGAACCCGAAGGACAGCAACCCGCCATCGGTGAGAGGCAGACGCAGGTCTCGCAGGATGGGGTCCAGCAGGGGGCCCAGCGTGATGAGCATCGCCCCGACGAACACCTGGCTGGGATAGATGACGGCCGCAGAGCGCGACCCGCCGCCCGGATGGGGGCGCCGCGGGCGGCCGGCCCGCTCGGCGGCGGGCCCCTTGGACTCTCTGGCAGACATACCGACGAGAGTACAATCTTTGACCGGTGGCTGCCGACCGTCGGCGCGCCCCTACCCGCCCCGGAGGCCCATATGTATCCAGCGCCCTTTGCGCTCGAGCGCTTCTTCGCCCGGCACGAGTTCTCGGCCCGCTATCTGCTGTCGGCCTCCGACTGCCAGGGCCCTGGGATGGCCGGACTGGTCGCCGGCGCCGACCCCGACCTGCGCCGCCGCTGGGAGACGCTCACCCTGGGCTACACCGAGTCGCAGGGCCTGCCCGAGTTGCGGGAGGCGATCGCGGCGACGTATGGAGGGCCTGGCGGAGCCGGGGCAGGCGCCGCAGCGCCCGGCGGGAACGCGGGGCCAAGCGGCGGCGCGGCCGCCGGCACGGCCGGCCCGCCGACCGCGGACCAGGTCCTGACCGCCGCCCCCGAGGAACTGATATTCCTGGCGATGCACGCCCTGCTCTCCCCGGGCGACCACGTGGTCTGCACCTTCCCGGGGTACCAGTCGCTCTACGAACTGGCGCGGAGCATCGGGTGCGAGGTGGACCTCTGGGAGCCGGTCGAGACCGTGGGCGCCGGCGCGGTGGACGCGGCAGGCGGCGCGCCTGGACCCGGCGAGGCGCCGAGCGCCGTTCAGGGCGGCGCTCAACGCGGCGGCGGTGCGGCGGGGGCCCCCGGCTGGCGGTTCGACCCCGCGCACCTGGAAGCGCTGCTGCGGCCCACCACCAAGCTGGTCGTCTGGAACTTCCCGCACAATCCCACCGGCGCCCTGCCGGCGGCGGCAGACTTCGCGCGCATGGTCGGAGCGGTCGCCCGGAGCGGCGCCTGGCTCTTCTCCGACGAGATGTACCGGCTGCTGGAGCCGGACGCCGAGTCGCGGCTGCCTGCAGCCGTCGACCTGTACGAGCGCGCGCTCTCCCTGTCGGGGATGTCGAAGGCGTACGGACTGGCCGGGCTGCGGATAGGGTGGGTGGCCACCCGGGATGCGGCTCTCCTCGAGAGGATGAAAGCCCTCAAGGACTACACCACCATCTGCTCGGCGGGACCCAGCGAGGTTCTGGCTCTCATGGCCCTGCGCTCGCCGGAGCCCATCCTGGCCGCCAACCGGGCGCGGATCGCGCGGAACGCCGGGATCGCAGGCGAGTTCTTCGAGCGGCACCGCGACACGTTCAGGTGGGTGCCGCCGCAGGCCGGCACCGTGTGCTTCCCGCGGCTGCTCGATGACGGACCGGGCGGGCAGCCCGAGGCGGCGGATGACCGAGCGGCCGGGCGGGCGGGCGGCGCCGAAGCTTTCTGCGCGGCCGTCCTCGAAGGGACCGGAGCGCTGCTCCTGCCCTCCACCGTGTACGGCTACGGCGATTCGCTCTTCCGGCTGGGGCTGGGTAGAGAGGATCTCGCCGCCGGGTTGGCGGCGCTGGATCAGTTCTTGAGCTCACGTTGAGCGGCGCCGCCGGGGGGAGGCGGCGCCACAACGGGAGGAGTATCGACCCCGGGTACGGCGCGGAAGGGTTCCGGGTCCCTCCGCGCCGCCCCGCAGGCTTCTGAGAGATCAGACGTGCGTCGCGGCAGACCGCCGCTCCGTCACATCTGCAGCCGTCAAATCTTTAACAGGGCCTTCGCGTTGCCTTCGTACAGTGCGTACGCTTCCTCGGTGGTGAGCGGCAGGCTGCGCAGGTAGTCCATGCAGTCCTTCATGCTCTCGTACGGGAAGTCGGTGCCGAGCAGGATCTTGTCCATGCCCAGCGAGTCACGGGTGCAGTACAGCGCCGCCGGCAGATAGTTGCCGCTCGTGGTGACCCACAGGTTCTTCCTGAGGTAGTAGCCCGCGCGCTCCTTGGAGCCCGGGCCCATCCCAGGATTCGGTTTCTCGTGCAACTGCATCCAGGCACGGTCGACGCGGTCGAGAAGGAACGGCAGGGCTTCGCCGAGATGGCCCATGACGATCTTGAGGTTGGGATATTCGTCGAAGACCCCGCGCACGATCATCCGCATGAAGCAGTACGTGACGTCCACACCGAAGCCCATCGTCGGTCCGCCGAGCACGATCCCGAACTCGTTGAGTTCCTTGATCATGGAGACGGCCGGATGCAGGTAGATGGGGACGTCGAGCTTCTCCGCCATGGCCAGGATCGGCCAGTACTTGGGATCGTCCAGGTAGGAATCGCCGAAGTTGGAGTGGGTGTTCCACCCTTTGAAGCCCAGTTCTTTGACGCAACGCTCTAGCTCGGCGGCAGACCACTCGGGGTCCTTGGGCGCCAGCGAGGCGAACCCCCCGATGCGGTCGGGGTACTTCTTCGTCACGGCGGCGAGTACGTCGTTGGCGTCGCGCGCCACCTTCTTGCCCACCTCGACCTCGAACTGCTCCGCGCCTGGCGACGTGAGCGACAAGACGGCGAAATCGACGCCCGCCTCGTCCATCAAGCTGAGGCGGTACTCACCCATGTCGGGCAGCTTCTTATCGACCCCGGTAGCCCCGAGAGGCATCCAGGCTTCCTCGGTGAACCCCAGGCCGCGTTCGCCGACGCGCGGATACCCGCTCGTGTTGGCGGCGAGCGCCTGCTGCCAGGTGGGGGTGAGGAAATGGTTCTCTAGATCGATCGTCTTCACGCGCAGACTCACTTTCAAGGATGGGGGCGGCCCGGTGTGGGCCGCCCCCCGCACTCATTCAGTCATCCGGTTCGTTTCGAACTCACCGTGCCGTTAGGCGTAGGTGATGGGCTGGAACTTCGTCTGGACCGGCATGTTCGGGTCCTGGCCGTAGATGATGAAGATGTCGTACTTGTACTTCGGATCTTCGGATTTGCCCCACTGGCCACCGGCGATCTTGATCTTGAACACGTTCGGGACCGGCTTGGAGGTGCCGAGTTTCGCGGGCAGGGTGTAGTCCACCGGGCCGTTGATGCCTTCGAACTTGGTGTTCACGATGGCGTCGACGTAGGTCTCTTTGTTCTCGATGTCCTTGGTGCGCTTGAGGACGTCGACAGCCCACTCATATTTGCCGAGCTGGCCGAGCGGCTGGGTCCACTGCTTGCCGGATTCCTGCGACCACTGCGCCGCGTATTCCTCGCAGGTCTGGCCGGTGAGGTAGCTCTTGTACGGGAATTTCGGGTGCCACACCATGTGGTCGGACAGGCCGATGGCGATGTCGCCCAGAGCCTCGATGGTCTGATGGAACAGGGTCGCCTTGCTCATGCTGGCGATCTTCGGCTTGAAGCCCTGCTGCAGAGCCTGTTTCCAGAAGTTGGTGAAGTCCGGAGGAGTCTGGTTACCGGTGAAGACTTCGCAGCCCGTCTTCTTGAACAGGGAGATCTGCTGGGTGAAGTCTTCCGACGGCGGCTGGTACATGTCCGGTTTGGCGCCGGTCTTGTATCCACCCTTGACCAGGAAGGGCTCGAGGCCTTTTTCCGGGTTGAACCAGGCCTGGCCGTCCGCGTCGTTCGGGAACAGGTAGGCGACGGTCTTGTTGGTCTGGATCTGGTCCCACATCTTGAGACGGCAGTCCGCTGCGTCCTCGACACCGAAGTGGTACATGTAGGTCCACTTGAAGGGCTTGTCGGGGGTGGCACCGCGGCCCATGTAGAACGGCTGCCACGGCACGAAGTTCGCCAGGAACGGGATGCCGTTGGCTTCGCACTGGTCGGCGGCCGGGTTGACCGTGTCCGGGCTGGACGAGGCCACCATCATGTCGACCTTCTGGTTGAAGATCAGGTCCTGGGTGACTTCCGCCACGCGGTTCGGGCTGGACTGGCTGTCCAACTGGACGATGGTGACGGGGTGCTTCTTGCCGTCGCCGCAGACGACGCCGTCGCCGATGGCTTTGGCCACGTAGCTGACGATCCACTTGTCCGGGCCCCCGAACGAGGCCAGACCGCCGGTGATCGGGGAGACTGCGCCGATCTTGATCTCGCGGCCCATCTCGACAGAAGCCGCGGTCGTGGTGGTCTCGGCCGGAGCGGCCGTGGTGTCGGTGCTGGCCGCAGCCGCGGTCGTGGCGGTAGTCGCCGGGGCGGCAGCGGTCGTGGTGGTCTCTTCCGTTCCTCCGCAGGCGGCAAGCAGACCGCCCAGGCCACCGGCTGCGCCGATAGTGGCGCCGGTGATCCCAGCATACTTCAGGAATTCCCTACGGCTTACAGTGCGCTCTTCCATTGATTCGACCCCTCTCTTTAGAAACACCGTGACTCGACTTCTCCACGAATCCCCTGTCCTCGCTCACCTCCCGGTAAAATCAGAACTAAAATGCTGTTCTATTAGTCACCGACATCCGGCGCACTCGGCGCCATCGTCAGATAACTTGCCGCTACGCGGGTCATTTCCGTTACGATCTCCTCGTCGGAGAACTCTCCGGACAGTTCACCCCGCTCCCCGTAGGTGACCCGCTCCCGAAGGGCGGCCATGAGCATGGAGTACACCCAGCGGGCGGCTTTCTCGGGGTCGGGATGCCTGATCTCGTCCCGATGCGTCAGCAGGATCTCTGTCACCTTGTCGCGCCGCTCGGCGTTGACCCGCTCGCCGCGCGCCCGTACCCCGGGGTCGAAGACCGCCTGGACCACGAATGCGCGGAACAACTGGGGATCGCTGAGCACGTGCCGGGACATCTCGCGCACGATTCGGGCCACCGCCTCATCGAGAGACTCATCCTTGCCATGATCACCGCTGAATGCAGCAAAAATGGCGTTTTGAACGCGAGCGTGGTAGCGGACCTGGACCGCCTGCAGCAGGCCGATCTTGTTGTTGAACCGCGCGTAGATGCTGCCGACGGACGACCCGGAGAGCTGGACGACCTCTGCGATGGTCATGCTCTCGAAGCCGCGCTCGCGGATGAGGGACTCGGCCGCGTCGAGGACGCGCTCGAGTGTCTCGTGGCTGCGCCGCTGCCTGGGCGGCTTGAAGGCCAAGGAAGGCCTGCTCACTTCTCCCCGATCCCCCTGAGGTCATTCTAAATAGAATGTCGTTCCATTGAAGCACCGAAAGCGCGCGGGCGCAAGAGCGAGTAAGCGCTCACTATCCGCATGAAGCGGCCAAGAGGGTTTCCAAGAAGGTATAATCTCGTGCCCTTGCCGGCGCCGCCCCTCGGTGAGCGCCCCTATGAGGGGTGGTAGGTCCTCGAAATGACACCAAGGAGTCCTCTGCTTCATGCACCCTGGCCATAAACCGGAGAACGTTGCCGCCGAAGGCGCGCAGAGGATCCGCAACGTCGCCATCATCGCCCACATCGATCACGGCAAGACGACGCTGATCGACTCGATCTTCCGCGCCGCCCGCGTGTTCCGCGACCATCAGCGCGTCGAGGAGCGGGTCATGGACTCGAACGACCTGGAGCGCGAGCGGGGCATCACCATCCGCTCCAAGCACTGCACGGTCGAGTGGGGCGGCTACCTCATCAACATCGTGGACACGCCCGGACACGCCGACTTCTCCGGCGAGGTGGAGCGCGTCCTGTCGATGGTCGACTCCGTGCTGCTCCTCGTGGACGCCAACGAGGGTCCCATGCCCCAGACCCGCTACGTGCTCATGCGGGCGCTGCGCCTTGGCCTGCGGCCGATCGTGGTGGTCAACAAGGTGGACCGCCCCCACGCCGACCCGCACGGCGCCCTCGACAAGACCTTCGACCTCTTCCTCGAGCTCGGCGCCACCGATGACCAGGCCGATTTCGCCGTGGTGTACGGCTCCGCCCTCGAGGGCTGGATCGTCCGCGATCCCGATACCGACGAACACGAGGGCATGGACGCCCTCTTCGAGACCATCATCGCCGAGGTGCCGCCGCCGAAGGCCAAGCTGGACGCGCCGTTCCGCATGCAGGTCTCCACGCTCGCCTGGAGCGACTACCTGGGCCGCATCGGCTGCGGCCGGGTGCTGGAGGGGACGCATCGCAGGGGCGAGGAGCTGGTCCGCACCTCCACGGTCTGGAACAGCCTGGACCATGACGCCGACGGCGACGCCGGCGATTGGTCGGTGACGGGCACCGAGTCGGTGCGGACCGCCCACCTGTGGGTCACCCGCGGGCTCGAGCGCGAAGAGGTGGACGAGGTCCAGGCCGGCGACATCGTCTGGCTCAACGGGCCGTTCGACGTCACCATCGGCGACACGCTGTCCGCTCCCGACCTCGCCGACCCGGCGCTGCCGCCGCTCGAGATCGAAGAGCCGACCGTGTCCATGTTCTTCCTCACCAACAACGGCCCGTTCTCCGGCCGGGACGGCAACGCGGCCACCCTGCGCCAGATCAAGGACCGTCTCGACCGCGAACTGAGGGTGAACGTCGCGCTGCGTGTGGAAGACCTTGGCCGGCCCGACGGCGTCAAGGTGTCGGGGCGCGGCGAACTGCACCTGGGCATCCTCATCGAGGAGATGCGGCGCGAGGGCATGGAACTGTGCGTGTCGCGGCCAGAGGTCATCACCCACACCGATGCCAAGGGCCACATCCTGGAGCCGATGGAGCAGCTCACCGTCGACGTGCCCAACGAGTATCAGGGCATCGTCATCGAGAAGCTCGCCCAGCGCAAGGGCGAGATCACCGCGATGCACGACGCCGGCACGGGGATCGTCCGTCTGGAGTTCAACATCCCCACGCGGGGCCTCATAGGCTACCGCAGCGACTTCCTCACCGACACGCGGGGGCTGGGTATCATGGCCTCCCGCTTCACGGGTTACGAGCCGTGGCGGGGTGAGGTCACCCACCGCGACCGCGGATCGCTCGTGAGCATGGACACCGGCCCGGCCACCGGGTACTCCCTGGAGAACCTGCAGCAGCGCGGCACCCTGTTCGTCTCGCCGATGGACCCGGTCTACGCCGGGATGATCGTGGGCGAGCATTCCCGCGCGGGCGACATGGCCTGCAACCCCACCAAGACCAAGAAGCTGGGCAACTACCGGTCCGAGACCAAAGAGGTCGATGTGGGCCTCAAGGTGCCGCGGGAGATGACCCTGGACCAGGCCCTCGAGTGGATCGCGGCCGACGAACTCGTGGAAGTGACGCCGAAGACGGTGCGGGTGCGCAAGGCGATCCTCGACAACGAGGAGCGCAAGAAGGCCAGCCGGTCGGTCTAGGGCCGGGGCGCGCGGGCGCGGAGTCGCGCGGTCGCGGAGTCGCGCGGTCGCTGGACCGCAGAGGCGCGGAGCGGAGCGTGACGCCCTGCCGGAGGCCGCCATTCGAAGTGTGTCGCAGTTCTCGCGCCGACATATGGACCGTATCGGATCTGGTGCCGGGGGTATCGGATCCGGTACCAGTCGTATGCCCGCGGGACAGGTGTGACGACCTCTAGGTCCCTCGCCTGTCGACGATGCGCTGTTTGGCGGATGGGGCCACATCGGCGGCTTCGGCGGACTCCTCCACCCTCACCTGCAGCCCTGACGACCGCACCGCCGGGATGGTTGCGACCCTTCCGGCCACGTCCGCCGCTGCGGCCTCTCGCGCCGGCACCGGCTCTTCCGACCGCAGCTCGACCTTGACCGTGAGGCGATCGCCCGCGCCGGGCGCCGCAGCCGGGTCGTCCGCATCGGCTTCGAGCGTCGCGACGAACCCCATCACGGCATCCACCCCGAAGACCGCCTCGTCTAGATCGGCCACGGTCGGAGTGCCGCCGCCCTTCAAGGGTAGGCGTTCTCCCATCCGCCCCACCACCGTCCCTATGCTGCGCAGCACGCTGCCGCAGGGACAGGGCTCGGCCGCCATGCGGACGAGGTCGCCGGTGCGCAGGCGGATCATCGGCATGCCACGGCGGGTGAGGGTGGTGACCACGAGCTCTCCCTCGGAGCCGTCGGGGAGCGGGCGGCCTGTCACCGGGTCGACCACCTCGAAGAGGAGGTCGGCCTCGCGGACGTGCAGCCCGGCGTGGGCGCGGCATTGAACCGCGCCGCCCAGGCCTATCTCGGTGGACCCGTAGTGCTCGAACACCCGGCAGTCCCACGCATCCTCGATGGCGGCGCGCATGGCCGGAGTGACGTGGTCGCCGGAGAGCAACACGTTCCTGATACGGCCCTTCCCCGCGCGCCTGCCCGCGGCGGAGCGGGCCAGCCGCACCACCTGGCCGGGTACCCCCACCAGGGCGGTGGCCTCGAACCCGACGATGCAGGCCGCCACGTCGGCGCAGTCGTCCACGAAACCGTAGGAGTGGACGTCGACGCCGTCCTGGCCGAGGCCGTCACGCAGCAGGGCGCCTACGCTCCCCGGCGTCTGACCGGGCATCAGGACCACCAGCCGGTCTCCCGGGCCCACCAGGGCGCGCATGCCGTGGCGGAAGTGGTCGGCGGTGAGCCTCAGGTCGTCGGTGGTGAAGTACAGCCGCTTGGGAGCCCCGGTGCTCCCCGAGGTGGGCATCGTCACCACCCGGGAGATGTCGCTCAGGGAGACGCACACCAACTCCTGCCCGCGTTCGCGGACCACGGAGTTGTCCAGCAGCGGCAGCAAGGCGATCCGATCGAAGCCGGCGGGGGCACCGTCCGGCAGAGACTCGTAGAGCCGGCGGTAGTACGGGCTGCGCTCGCGCGCCCATCCGACGACCTCGCGCAGCCGCTCGAGTTGCCAGCGCCCTACCTCTTCGCGCGTGAGCCGGTCGACCCCCAGGCGCCGGGCAGTCCACTCCTCGAGCGGGCTGATGGGGACCGAGGGGTCGCCGCGGGGACTCATCGCGGGTACAGCCGCTCGCCGGTCGCGCTGGTCAGGTTCCACAGACAGAAGGGCACGAGGCCGTCCGGGCTGTGGTCGCCCGGCTCGGTCACCACCTGCACACAGCAGCGGTCGATGCGCTCCATGTCGATGCTCCAGGCATCCTGGAACAGCATCCCGGAGATGGCGAGGATGCGGTCGGCGTCCTCGAGGAACCGGGTGAGCCCGTCGGGGACCGCAGGCGGCGCGGCGCCCTCCCCCGAGCACGCGCAGGCCGGCGCGGGCGGCCGGTCCCGCCGGCTCCACTGCCGGGAGGTGGCGGCCACGGCCCGGCGCGGCGCTTCGCCCGCGGGGACGCTCGGGGCCGCGTCGGATCCGCAACAGGACGAGGCGGCCCGCAGCGGCATGATTGTCCCCCCATCCCGCACCCAGTAGCGGGCCCTGAACGAACAGCGGACGTGTTCGCAGCAACTCCCCGAGAAGTCCGCGGCGCGGACCGCGCCACCGGTCTGGTCTTCGAGCGCGCGGAGCAGATCCGGAAGGGTCAGGTGTGGCGGCGAGGCGGGGATGGCGCCGGCGGCATCCGCCGCGCCGCCCGGGTACCGTCCGAAGTAGCTTATGGGCTGGAGGTGAAGGCCCCGCACGACTCCAGGCCGCGACGCGGCGAAGTCCACGAGGGCGCCGAGTTCGGAGTCGTTGACGCCGGGTACCACCGTCGGTACCAGCACCACGGCGAGGCCCGCTTCGGCGCAGCGCTCGACCGCGCGGAGCTTCTCTGCCAGCAGCGGACGCCCGCGTATGGCTGCGTACGAATCGTCGGAGAGACCGTCGAACTGGAGGAACACCGACGCCAGACCCGCGTCGCGGAGAGCCTCGGCGTAGCCGCCCTCGGCCGCGATGCGCAGACCGTTCGTGTTGAGTTGCACGAAGCTGAAGCCGGCCGCACATGCGGCGGCGACTATCTCGGGGAGATCGTCCCGGGTGGTCGGTTCACCCCCGGAAAGCTGTACGTTCACCTGGCCTTCGGAGGCGAACAGGCGGCGGAAGCGTTCGGCGAGCCCTGCCACCGCCGGGTCGGCGGCCGCTCCGTCCGCCGGCTCCCCCGGTGACTCCGCGAAGCAGACCGGGCAGCCCAAGTCGCAGGCGCGCGTGACCTCGACCACCGCCGTGCAGACCTGCCGGGCCGCGGGCGCCGGCTCGTCACCGCACCACGAGCGGAACGAGGGCGGTCCCGACCAGACCGTGGTCCGCCAGGGACCGTGGTTGAGGCACTCGCCTTCGAGGGTCACGTCCTCCCCTTCGGCCACCAGCCGCGCAGGCACGCGCTCGAGGCACGTTGGGCACAGGCTCCCGGTGGCACGGATGAACTCAGACACTCCCGACCTCCACGGCTTCAGCGACCAGGAGATAGTAGCCCGGCCGGGCGGCCCCGAGCGCCGCGCCGGCGGCAGCGGGCCCACTGTGAGAGGGCGCCGCCGGAGCCGCCATGCCGGGCGGAGCGCCGGCGCAGCCCGCGCCCCCACCGGCCGCCGCCTCCCAGAACGCGGCCGCAGAGCCGTATTCCATGATGAGGGAGGCAAGCAGCACCTTCAGCGTGTCGGAGCGGTCGCGCCAGACGAGCGGCCGCAGGCCGGCCGTCTCGTAGGCGGCCAGGGTGGCTTCCTTGCCTCGAGCGCCCGTGAGACACGTGGAGGGATGCGGGGCGGCGGCGCTTGGGGCGGCCGCGCCCTCTGGGGCCGCCGCGCCGGGCGCTGCGGCTCCCGGTCCCCGGAGGTACATGTCGGTCACCGCAAGGCGGCCGCCGGGGCGCAGGACCCGGCGGACCTCACGGAGCACCGGGGCAGGGTCCGCAAGGGACGATAGGAAACACTCCGCGAAGACAGCATCGAACGAAGCGGCCGCGAACGGCAGGGTGGCGGCGGAGCCGAGGACCCACTCGATGCCGGGGTCGCGCAGGCGCGCCTCTTCGAGGAACGCCGGCGACGCGTCGACACCGGTGACGACCGCGCCGTAAGAGTCCCTCAGGTGTGCCGCCGTGACTCCGGCCCCGCAGGCCAGGTCGAGGACCCGCTCGCCCGGCCGCAGGCCACAGGCGGCGGCGAGTTCATCGGTGAGGGCAAGGCCACCAGGGCGGAAGCCGTCTCCGGCCGCCCTGCGGAAGGCCGGCTGCTGGTAGAGGTCGCAGTCCATCTCGGCGTCAGTCAGGCACCGCGGCCGGGCGCACCGGCAGGCTACCCGCCGGCGATGGGCGGCAGCAGACGGATCTCGTCGCCATCGGCCAACAGGGTCTGCATCCCGCCCAACTGACGCACGTTGCGCCCGTTGACGAAGATGCCCACCCACACGGAGCCGTCCTCGCGGAAGATCCGTTCCTTGAAGCGGGGCTCCCTGGCGACACAATCGGCGAGAGCCTCGGCGACGTCCCGGCCCTCGCACTGCATCGTGCGGGGACCGTCCTTGCCGGAGATGCCCGGAGGCAGCTTCATCACCGCCGTCGCCACGCCGGCTCCCCTCAGACCACCGCGGCCGACTTCTCGATCTTGCTGGTCTTCAGCGAGATGGCGAGCACGTGCGGGTTCTGGCAGAACGTGACGCATTGCGGCGCGCCGTCGCAGAGGTCGCACTTGAAGGCCACGGGGCGGTCCGGGTGCTCGTGGATCATGTCGTACGGGCAAGCCTCGTAGCAGGCGCCGCAGTTGGTGCACAGGGCTTCGTTGACCTTGAGCACGTATCCCGCGACCGGGTCCGAACCGGGCACCGTCACCTCGATGGCGAGCCGTTCGATGGCGCCCTCGGGACAGGCCTCTTCGCACTTGGCGCACGCCGTCTGCAGACACGTCTGGCCCTT
>CAIQPS010000093.1 GCA_903873715.1 uncultured Actinomycetes bacterium | reverse complement strand
CGCCGATGCCGGCGGCCGCCCGGACCGCCTCGTCGGCTCCGACGACCAGAGCACCGGCCGGGGTCGGTACACCGTACGCGGCCAGCAATCGCTTGGAGCGCCACTCGTCGAGCGCGGGCAGGCCGGCAGCGACCGCCTCACTGATGAGGGCCGCGGCATGCGGCGGCGCGGAGGCTCTCGCCGCCGCGCCGCCCATGCCGGTCACACTCTTATGTTCGAACGTCACCCTCGGCCCCCCGTCGATGATGGCGGTCTAGTGCGGGATCCCGAGCTCGATCGTGTTGCCGTCGAGGTCGGTCCGGCTGAAGCTGAGGTACGACACCTTGATGTCGGTGAACTTGTTGTTCACGAGCTGGTACATGATGATGCCGTGGTAGTCGAAGCATTCTCCGGCCTTCACCGGGCCGAACGGGGAATCTTCGTCGTCCTTCTGGACCGCGAAATGCGTCCACATCTGGATGGCGAGGCTGTCGTCGTCGCTCACGAAGCGCTCGACGTGCAGTTCCTCGGAGCAGGACCTCCAGATCCGCGCGTAGTGGGCTTTCATCCCTTCGGCGCCGTTGATCACGAGCGTGCCGTTGAGCACCACGCACTTGGGATCGATGTAGTCCTCGAACGCACCGGGATCACGCGCGTTGAACCGGGCGATGTAGTCGTCGAACGTCGCCTTGAGCATTGCTCACTCCTTCGTTGATGCTGTACGGGTCAGGGGTATCTCAGAGTGCCTTGGACGTCTGGAAGCCGGCGCGCACCGCGTGCACGATCATCCCGGAGTCCTTGGCGTCGCCGATGACGAAGAGCTCGGGCACCTTGCCCTGCAGCTTCTTGGAAAGGTCGTCGTTGGGGGTGAGCGGCGCGGTGGGCATGACCGTGTCGCAGGCCAGCTCGACCACTTTGCCGCTCTTGTCCTTGTACTTGAGACCCTTGTCGGTCACTTCGATGTCGGCCGCATCGGTGACGATCTCGACACCCTTGGTGGGGAACCAGTCCATGGTCAGCCCCAGGCGGAAGTCGATGACGCCCTCGCCGATCCGGCTGGTCGGCTCGACGACGGTGACCTTCTTGCCGCGCTTGGCAAGGAACTCGGCCACTTCCAGGCCGTGCAGCCCGGCGCCGATGACGGCGACGTTCTTGCCGATCTTCGGCAGGTAGTAGTGCGTCGCCTTGCCGAGGAACTCGGGGCCGAAGCGCTTGAGCCACGGCTTGACCTGCTTGTGCAGTTCCGGCGTGGTGACCACTTTGGCCTGCGCCGCTGCGCTGCCGGCCACCTTGGGCGAGGTGAGCTTGCCGCCGGTGGCCAGGATGACCGCGTCGGGCTTCATGGCCGCGATGGACTCGGCAGTGGCCTCGGTGTTGAGCTTGACCTTGACACCCTTGTCGGCGAGCTGGTTCTTGAAGTAGTCGATGAGACCGGGCAGGTCTTCCAGTTCGGTGCCCTTGATGAGGGCAGCCAGCGGCATGAGGCCGCCGAGCCTGTTGCCCTTCTCGATGAGGGTCACGTCATGGCCGCGCATGGCCGCCACCCGGGCCGCTTCCATGCCGGACGGACCGGCGCCCACGACCACGACCTTCTTCTTGGTATCGGCCTTGGGCACGCCGTACATCCCATAGCCCACCTGGGAGTTGATGCGGCAATGGCGGAGGAACGACTCGTTCTGGTCGAGGCAGGTGCCGCACCGCGTGCACGGCGCCACCAGTTCCGGATGGCCGGCCTTGAGCTTGTTGGGCATCTCGGCGTCGGCGATGAGCGGCCGGTTCATCCCGATGAAGTCGGCTTTGCCCTCTTCCAGCATCTGCTCGCCCAGTTCGGGGGTCACGTAGCCGATGAGGATGATCGGGACGTCGAACTTCTTCTTCGCCTCTTCCGTCATCGTGCGGATCGCGGCCCTGCCCAGATCCTTCGCGTAGTATTCCGGCGGCATCTTGTCCACCGGCACCTGCGCTTCGGGGAAGAACAGGTAGTCCGGCAGGAAGCCGGGCACGTGCAGGCCCAGCCAGCTGCTGCGGATCATGAGGGCGTCCGCGCCGGCGTCGACGATCATGCCCATCGTCTCGAGGGCCAGCTTGTGGTTGAAGACCTTGTCGTCCGTCTCCCCCAGCAGGTAGCCGGTCTCGAAGCCGTTGACGCACACCACGATCGGGAAGTCGTCACCGCAGCGCTTCTTGATGCCGCTGATGATGTCGGTGGCGAGCTTGGCCCGCTTGGCCTGCGTGCCCCCGTATTCGTCGGTCCGGAGGTTCCACCACGGCGACATGAAGTTCATGGTGATGTGGGTGGAGCCCATGTTCAGGTCGACACCGTCGAAGCCGGCCTTCTGGGCACGCTCGGCAGCGTCGATGTACTTCCGGGTGATCTCCTGGATCTCGGGGATCTCGAGCGGCCGGATGAGGTCCCTGTGGAAGTCGCTCATCTTGTCGATCTTGCGCGGGGAGGCGCCGATCGGCGGGCCGTCGAAGGTGGCGGGATGGTTGGGGAACAGCGGGTTCTGCCAGGGACCGTCGTGCTCCATCTGGAGGAACGTCGGGCAGCCGTTGCTGTGGATGAGATCCACGAGCTGCTTCATCCCGGGGATGAACCTATCCTCGTCCATGCGGTAGCGATGGTGCCACCGGCAGCCCTGCGGGTAGTCCACCGTGGGCGCCTCGACCGAGATGATCCCGACGCCCCCGCGCGACAGCGCGTCGTAGAAGCCGAGGGTGTTGTCGTTCATCGAGTCGAACTCGGTCTCCTCGAACGAGTGCATGCCCGCCGCGGACTTGTAGATGCGGTTGCGGGTCTTGACCTTGCCGATCATGCCCGGCTCGAGCAGCTTGGCGTAGTTAGTGACTGCCATCAGTTCCTTCCCATCCCTCTCAGTAAGAAAAGCGTCGCGTCTGACGAGATCACACCGGCTCGAAAGCGCCGATCTCGGTGAGGTAGTCGATCATCTTGAGGTACAGCTCGTCGCGTTTCTCGAGGATCTCCGCCTCGCTGCGGCCCTGGTAGTCGTAGATACCGGCGCCCGATTTGGCCCCGTTGCGCCCGGCGTTCACGCGGTCCTCCACGAAGGAGTAGACCTTGCCCACGTTCTTCTGGTAGGCGAGGAGCATGTCCAGGCCCTGGAAGTCGAAGGTCTGCATGACGCCCACGATCGGCAGGCGGATGCCCAGGGTGGCCTTGATGGCGTCGTCGATCTGCTCCGGCTCCACCAGGCCTTCCTGCACCATGTCCATGCAGGTCTCGCCGATGGCGCGCTGGATGCGGTTGACGATGAAGCCCGGGCCGAACTTCTTCATGACCACGGGGGTCTTGTTGCAGGCCTTCATGAAGTCCACGGTGAAGGCGATGGTCTCGGCCGTGGTCTCGGGGCCGCCCACCACTTCCGCCAGCGGGATGATGTGGGCCGGCGCGAAGAAGTGCGCCACCACCATGTTCTTCTGCCGGGCGGCCGGCACCAGCTCGAACACGTTGAGGCTCGAGGTGTTGCTGGCGAAGACGGTGTGCGCCGGGCAGATACCGTCGAGTTCCGCGTACAGAGCCGTCTTGGCGTCCTTGTTCTCGGCGATGGTCTCCATCACGAAGTCGGCATCGGTACCGGCTTCCGCCACCGAGGTGGTGGGATGGACGAGGGCCAGGGCCCGGTCTGCCTCGGCCAGAGTCATGCTGCCGTGGGCCACCAGGGTCGCCAGGGCGCCCTTGGCGGTGGCGATGGCCTTGTCGATGGTCTCCTGCTTGCGCGAATAGAGGGAGACCTTGTGGCCGCACATGGAGAAGACGAGGGCGAGGCCGGGGCCCATGGTCCCAGCCCCGAACACCGCTACTTTCTTGACGTCTGTGACCTGCATCCCGCGCCGCCTAAGCCTTGCAGCTGCGGCCGCCGTCGACCAACACGATCTGACCGGTGAGGAAGTCCGAAGCGGCCGAGGCCATGTAGACCACGGTGCCCATCAGGTCTTCGGCATCGGCCACGCGGCCCAGCGGGTGCAGAGCGGTGGCGCCGGCCAGCACTTCCGGCGGCAGGGCGGCCTTCATGCCCGGGGTAAAGATCACCGACGGGCCGATGGCGTTCACGTTGATGTTGTACTTGGCCCATTCGAAGGCCAGCATGCGGGTGAAGTTGTGCACGGCGGACTTGCTCGCGCAGTAGCCCACGTTGCCGGCCAGCGGCACGCCGCGGTCGCCGGCGACGGAACCGATGTTGATGATCTTGCCCTTGTTCTTGGCCATCATGACCTTGCCGAACTCCCGGCAGGTGAGCATGAGGCTGCGGACGTTCTGGGCGAAGAGCGAATCCCAGTTATCGGTGATGATGGAGTCGAACGGCTCCTTGATGTTGAGGCCCTGGGAGTTCACCAGGATGTCGACGGTGCCCATCTCGGCCACGATCTTCTCGCAGGCCGCCTTGACGCTAGCCTCGTCGGTGGCGTCCATCTGGTAGGCCTTCACCGGGTTCTTGACTTCCGGGTCGGCCGACATCTCGTCCGCCACGACCTGCAGTTTCTCGAGGTTACGGCTGCACAGCACCACGTTGGCGCCGTAGCGGGCGAGACCGAGGGCCAGGCCCTTGCCGATGCCCCCGCCGCCACCGACGACGACCGCCACTTTGCCGTCCAGATTGAAGAGATCCGCCATCACTGCCTCACTTTGTCTCGTAGGTCCCCTGTATATCGCGCCGCCCCCCGGCGCCTGGCTTGCTTGGGTGTTACAGCCGCTCGAAGATGGCGCAGGCGCCGATGCCCCCGGCCACGCACATCGTCACGGCGCCGTGCTTGGTCTCGGGCCGCTTCTGCATCTCGTGGAGCAGGGTGGCCGTGAGTTTGGCTCCCGTCGCCCCAAGAGGATGGCCCAGAGAGATCGCGCCGCCGTTGACGTTCACGATGTCGGTGTTGAGGTCCAGGTACCGGCACACGGCCAGCGCCTGGCTGGCGAACGCCTCGTTCAGTTCGATGAGGTCGAGGTCGCTCGGCTTGATGCCGGCGAGCTTGCAGGCCTTCGGGATGCCCATGATGGGGCCGACGCCCATGACGCCCGGGTCCACGCCACCGCAGGCGAAGCTGACGAAACGGGCCAGCGGCTTGAGCCCCAGCGCCGACGCCTTCTCGGCGGTCATCATCACGGTCATGCCGGCGCCGTCGCTGGTCTGCGAGGAGTTGCCGGCGGTCACGGAGCCGTTCTTCTTGAACACCGGCTTGAGTTTGGCCAGCGTCTCCGGGGTGGTGCCCCGCCGCGGGCCCTCGTCCACGGTCATGATCTTGGTCTCTGCGACGATGGTGCCGTCGGGGCCCGGCTTGTAGTGGGTCACGGGCACGGGGACGATCTCGTCGTTGAAGCGCCCGGAGTCGATGGCCGCCAGGGAGCGGTCGTGGCTACGGGCGGCGAAGACGTCCTGGTCTTCGCGGGAGACGTTGTACTGCTCGGCCACCTTCTCGGCCGTGAGGCCCATGCTCAGGTAGGCGTCGGGGCTGGCGTCCATGAGGGCCTCGCCGAACATGGGCTTGTTGCCCCCGCCCGGCACCCGCGACATCGACTCGACGCCGCCCGCCATCATCACTTCGGCCATGCCGGACATGATCTGCATGCCCGCGTAACCCACCGCCTGCGCGCCGGAGGAGCAGAACCGGTTGACGGTGACTCCCGGCACGGAGATGGGCAGCCCGGCCTGCAGCCAGGCGTTACGGCCCACGTTGAGCCCCTGCTCGGCTTCAGGGAAGGCGCACCCCATGATGAGGTCGTCGACTTCCGCCGGGTCCAGGCCGGGCGCCCGCTCGAGCGCCGCTTTTATCACCAGCACCCCGAGGTCGTCGGGGCGGACGGTGCGGTACATGCCCTTCGGCGCTTTGCCGGTGGCCACCCGGACCGCACTGACTACGACTGCTTCTTTCATCAGAACTCCTTTGCGGTCCGGCAGGCTAGTTGCGGATCGGCTTGCCGGTGGTGAGCATGGCCTGGATGCGCTCGAGGGACTTGGGCTGCCTGCACACTTCAAGGAACATGCGGCGCTCCAGGTGCAGCAGGTGCCACTCGTCCACCTCGGTCTGCGGGTCCACCTCGCCGCCGCTGAGGACGTAGGCGATCTTCTCGCCCAGATAGCGGTCGTGCTCGGAGATGAACTTGCTCTGGCCCATGTTGTAGAGGACGCTGCGGAAGTTCCCGATGCCGTCGTAGCCCATGACCTTCACCTTGGCGGGCATGGGCGGCTGATAGCCGGCCTCGAGCATGCCCAGCGCGACCTGTTTGGCCGCGTAGATGACGCTCTCCCGGTTCATGGTGACGCCGTCGCCCTTGCGCATGTAGTTGAGGTCGAAGGCCTCCCAGGCGGAACCGGTGGTCTTGGCCTGCGCGATGGCGTCGAAGGTGCCCATGAGGTTGGGCCAGGGCCAGGTGACGCCCTTGAGGACGTCCATGCCGCGGAGCACGGCTTCCTTGATGCCGCCCGCGGACGGGATGACACCCACGCTGGTCTCCACGAGACCCATGCTCACGTCGGCGTCGGCCTGGATACGGTCGCAATGCAGGCAGATCTCGAGGCCGCCGCCCAGCACGCGGCCGAACGGGGCGGCCACCACCGGGATGGGCGAGTACTTGAGGGCCATGCTCGACTTCTGCACGTGCCGGAGGGTGGCTTCGATGGCGTCGAAGTCGCCGGCGGTGATGCGGTCGGCCATGAACTTGAGGTCGGCGCCGCCGGAGAAGTGCGAGCCCTGATGGCCGATGACCAGTGCATCGTAGTCGATACCGGCGTAGGCCAGGATCTTCTCGAGGAAGTAGTGGACGTCCTCGGTCATCATCCCGGCTTTGGTGCGGAACTCGAGGCAGGCCACCCGGTCGCCCAGGTCGATGAGGCCGGCGGCCGCGGATTCGTCCAGGGTCTTGCCGGCGCGCTTGAGCTCGGCCAGGTCGATGCGCCGCGGGCGCGGAGCCAGCGGCACGTGCTTCTTGGTGGGCCCGTAGATCGTCAGGGCGCCGCCGTCCAGCTTGTAGAAGTACGGTTCGTCGGAGCCGGCCAGAGAGACCACCCATTCCGGCACGGCGCGGCCTTCGGCCTGCATGCGGGCGACGGTCTCCTTGACACCCAGGGCGTCCCAGAGCTCGAACGGGCCGAGGTCCCAGGCATAGCCCCAGCGCATGCCCCGGTCGATCTGAGCGATGTCGTCGCAGATCTCGGGGACGCGGTTGGCGGAATAGACGAAGGTGGCGGCCAGGACGTCCCAGCCGAAGCGAGCGGCGGCGTCGTCGTGGGAGATGAACTTCCGGACGCGCTCCACGGGGTCGGAGATCTTGTTGGCCTCGGCGAGGCTCTCGTACTCCGGGTTCTGCCACGGCCGGTACTCGCAGGTGGCCGGGTCGATGCACAGGGTGCGCTTCTCGCGGAAAAAGGCGCCACCGGTCTTCTCACCCAGGTAGCCCCTGCAGATCATCTCGAGGATCCACTCGGGCATCTTCCAGATCTCGCGCATCTCGTCGTCCACGGCCGTCTCGTAGTGGCTGGAGACCGCGTAGGACAGCACGTCGGCGCCGGCCAGGTTGCAGGTGCCGTAGGTGGCCGTGACGGAGCGGGCGAGGGCCCGGCCGCTCGCCGCGTCCACGTCCTCGATGGTGAGGCCGTACTCGTCCATCTTGTTCATGGCGTAGAGGGTCGAGAACATGCCGATGCGGTTGGCCACGAAGTTGGGCCGGTCGTTGCTGAAGATGACGCCCTTGCCCAGGCGCAGTTCGGCGAACTCCTTGAGCGCCGGCAGGATGGCCGGGTCGGTGTTGGCGCCGGGGATGAGTTCCACCAGGTACATGTAGCGGGGCGGGAAGAAGAAGTGCGTTCCAAGGAAGCGCTTCTGCAGGTCCGCGGGGAGCGTCTCGGCCATGGCGTTCACCGAGAGGCCGGAGGAGTTGGTGCACACGATGGTCTTGGGACCGACACAGGCGGCCACCCGGGCGAGCAGGTCCTTCTTGATGTCGAGCTTCTCGATGACCGCTTCGACCACCCAGTCGACGTCGGCCAGTTTGGCCAGGTCGTCGTCGAAGTTACCGGGGGTCAGGAGTTCGGCGCGGTTCGGATGCGCGAAAGCGGCCGGCCGGCCCTTGAGCGCGGTCGCGATGGCCGTGGTCGCCAGGCGGTTCCGCACGGCCTTGCTCTCGAGCGTGAGCTTCTTCTTCTGTTCGTCCTCCGTCAGTTCCGTGGGAACCACGTCCAAAAGAAGGGTGGGGATACCGGCGTTGGCCAGATGAGCGGCCACCGCGGTCCCCATGCGCCCGGCGCCGAGCACCGCCGCTTTGCGGATCATCAACATACTCAAGCCTCCTCGAGGGTCTTCGCTGGACTATCCGCGCTCGATGCCGAGCCCGCGGAAAATGAAGTCGACAAGGGTCTCCACCGCCGTGTCGTAGGCGGCCTGGTCGTGAAGGTCCACGTTCCAGCCACGCATGGCCAGGAAGGTGGCGATGTACGCGACGATACTGGCGGCCAGATGCTGCTCCTGATCGGCGCAGGACCGCCCGGGGAGCTCGGAGAGAAGGTGGCAGTAGAAGCCCACCACGTTCCGGTCGTCCAGATCGAGCGCCTTCTGCAGGTGCTCGCGGTCCATGTACTTGCTCTCGGTGAAGATGAACTGGTAGAGAGCCCGGTTCTCGGAGATGTGGCGGATGGAGGTACGGACGCCGTGCTCGAGCTTGGCCACCGGGTCGGTGATCTGTTCGAAGCCGGCATCGGCCAGACGGCGGTACCACTGCTCCTGGCTGTAGAGGTGCATCAGGAACAGGATGTCGTCCTTGGACGAGATGTAGTGATAGAGCTGGCCCATGGACATGTCGCAGGCCTGCGCGATATCGCGGATGGACGTGCCGTGGAAACCCTTCTCGAAGAGGATGGCGCTGGCACGCTCGACGATCTGACGTTGCTTCATCTCGGTGAGTTCGCGGTCGGCCGGGCCGCCGGGCACGTCGTGCTCGGCTACCCGCAACTGCATCTCTTCAAGGTGGCGCTGAGTGGTGTTCATGACCTCTGGCGTCTCGTCCTCTATCATCTTCTTGGCCACTGTTCCTCCCCTGGACCGCGGCGTAGCAGGCAAGCGGCGCCCATCTTCACCCGCTTTTCGATAGAGCGCTCGCTCTACGCATTCTGCCAAGCGGAGAGGGTGCTGTCAAGTGAACGGAGGACGGCCACCGGCGGGGCCGGACGGCCACGGCGGCGACCCGCCCGGCGGATACCCGCCCCCGCCGGGTCGGTCTCGGAGTCGGTCTCTATCTGTACGGCAGCCAGCACTCCATGAGTTCTTCGATGGGCCACAGGCTGAGCCGCTCGTAGCCTTCCTTGGTCACCAGGATGTTCTCTTCGAGCCGGACGCCGAACTTGCCGCCTTTCTGGCCCGCGTAGGTCTCGACGGCCAGCACCATGCCTTCCCTGAAGGTCTGCTGGGGCACGCCGGCTACCTGGTTCATGCGGTTGAAGAACGGGCGGTCGTGCAGGGTGAGTCCCAGTCCGTGGCCGAGCGCGTACGGCCCGACCTCGCCCCACGTCTTGTGGCCCCAGTACTCGGGACTGGCGGGCCACTTGTCCAGCACCTGCCAGTCGGTGGAGCCGTCTTTGATGGTGTTCATGCCGGCGTAGAGCATGGCGCGGCACTCTTCGTAGACGGCCTTCTGTTCAGAACTGGCCTTGCCCACGCAGAACGTCCTGTAGACGCAGCACTTGTAGCCCTGATAGGACGCACCGTCCACGTCGATGTAGACCAGGTCGCCCACTTGGAGCGGCTTGTCGGTGAAGGACCAGCCGTAGGGGTTGGTGTTGAAGCCGGAGCAGCAGACCAGGTCCTCGGTGTGGTCGCAACCTTCCTCGTAAAGGGCCTTGATGCCGATGCCCACCAGGTCGCATTCCCGGATGCCCGGACGGATGGCATCGACGATGGCCGCAAAGGCCTTCTCCGAGTTGGCGCAACTGATGCGCATCAGTTCGATCTCGTCCTTGGTCTTGATCATGCGGGCATGGTCCATCACCGGCTTGGCGTGCACCACCTCGACACCCCTGGCCTTGAAGGCCTCGGCATAGATGTACGAGAGCGTGGTGCCGTCGATGCCCAGAGGTTCCTTCTCGACGCCGTGCTCCACCATGAAGGAGAAGATCTGGTCGACCACCCGCTTGACGACCGGGTCGTCCGGTCTGAACGCCGCGATCTTGGCGATGCCGGCAGGCGGGTGGATGCGGCCCTCCATCCAGGGCATGCGGGTGATGAGGCCTTCCTGGTCGTTGCCGCCGACCAGGTGCGGGCCGCCATTGCGGGGGCAAAAGCAGAACTGCGCCTCGAGAGGTCTTACCGGCGTCGTCAGATAGTAGCCGGTCAGGTAGCGGATGTTCGCCTCGTCCCAGGTTACGATGGCACCGAGCCCGGCCTTGTCGATCTCGGCCTTGGCGCGTGCAAGCCGTTCGGCGCGAAGACGAGGGTAGTCGATCCTCTCCTCGTAGTCCACCGCGTATTTGCCTAGTGCCATGTTGGCCGACCTCCTGGTCTGTCTCTGATCCGACCACACGATTGTAGGATTCTTCCCGTCGACTTGGCTATGCTCTCGACACACCACCAGACCAAGGACGGCTCCCAATGATCGAGACAAGGCTGACCAGACTCACCGGCGTCCGCCATCCGATCGTCTGCGGCACCATGCACCTCACCACGGGGCCCGCACTGGTGGCCGCCGTGGCCGAGGCCGGCGCCCTGGGCCTGCTCTCCACCACCGGCTACCGGACGGTGGAACAGCTCCGGGAGGCGGTGCGGCAGGTGAAAGGACTCACCGACCGGCCGTTCGGAGCCAACATCAACCTCTTCCCCGGCACCAAGCCGGTGGATATCGACGGGTTCATCGACGTGCTGCTCGACGAAGGGGTGCGGGTCATCGAGACTTCGGGGCGCAGCCCGGCCGAGTTCGCAGCCCGCATCAAGGACGGCGGGGCGGTGTTCATGCACAAGGTCGCCCGGGTCCGGGACGGCGTCAAGGTGGCGGGGCTCGGCGCCGACGCGATAACTATCGTGGGCTACGAGAGCGGCGGGCATCCCGGCGAGGAGGACGTGAGCCTGCTCGTCCAGATCCAGGCCCTGGCCCACGCGGTCGACGTGCCGGTGATCCCGGCCGGGGGCATCGCGGACGGCCGGGGCCTCGTGGCGATGCTGGCGCTCGGCGCTGATGGGGTCTGCATGGGCACGCGCTTCCTGGCGACCAAGGAGAGCCCCCTGCACGGCGAGGTCAAGCGTTGGATCGTGGAGGCCCACGAGACGGACACCATGTTGGTGGAGCGCACCCTCAAGAACTCCATGCGGGTGGCCAAGACGGAGGTGACCCTGCGCGCCCAGGAGTTGGAGCGCAACGGGGCGAGCGCCGAGGAGCTGCTGGCCCTCGTCGACGGGGCGTCCATGCAGAAGGCCATGCTCGAAGGCTGTCTGGCGACGACGGGCGCCGTCACCCTCGGCCAGACGGTGGGGCTCATCCACGACATCCCCACCGTGCGGGAAGTGGTGGACCGGACCATCGCCGAGGCCGAAGCCGCTGCGGAAGAGCTGCGCACCGTGGTGAAGACAGACCCGCCGGCCTGAGCGGCCGGCGGGCATCACGAACGAGGTCTGGGGGGTCAGGCTCCCCGGCTCACCAGAGGCCGGTGGGCGGGCCGCCGCCAGGCAGGCCGATGGTCTCGTGCCAGCGCATCACCGAGATCTTCCACTTGCCGTTCTCGCGCACGTATTCCTGGTCGTAGTAGCCCTGGACCCAGAACATCGACTGGCCGGTGCGCTTGTAGAAGTACATCATGTAGAGCAGCCAGTTCCCGGTGGCGTGGTCGCCGTCCACCTCGATGATCGGGTGGATGCAGACGTCGCCTTCGGCGCCCGAATGCGTGACCGACAACTCTTCCTTGAACCAGGCGCGGATGTTCTCGCGGCCGCGCACGGGGTCGTGCAGGTACACGTCCACCAAGGCGTTCTCGGAGAAGCAGTCCGCGCAGGTGTCCCACTCGGTGGCCATCAGTGCGTTGAGATACGTCCACTGGCACTGCTTGATGTCGTTGATGTCCTCGGTCACCTGCACACGAGCCTGCAGGGCCTTGACAGTTGCCTCCAACTCTTGGAGGCGGGTTTCCATGTCCATCCGTTCAGCCTTTCTCTGTCGTGATCAGTCGTTCGCGTTCCCGGCTTCCCGTTCATAGGCCTTGGTGGCGTTGCCCATCGAGAAGTGGAAGATCGGTTTGTCGGCCCTCATGATGTTCATCGGGCAGTGCTTGGTGCCCGCCGGTATGTACACCAGGCAACTTTCCGTGAGCACCAGTCTCTCGCCGTCGATCGACAGGTGGACCTCGCCGCACAGGTTCATCGGGTCGTGCGGATCGCCCCCGAAGAACGCCAGCGTCTCGTCGAAATCGTGGGTGTGCTCCTTGGGCGAGTACTTGGTGGGGCCGTAGAACCAGTGAGTCTCGCAATAGAAGGCCCCGGGAACGACACCCCCGTCGAGATAGGCCATCGAAGCGATGGTCTCCGGACCGTCCTTGACCTCGTAGCCGTGCTCCTCGACGATCGGCTGGGTGATGACGTACTTGGCGTATGCGGATCCACTCATCGGTAGGCGCCTTTCATTCCAGGGTTGGTCTATCGGCCCGAGGTCAGGAGACGTCGAGTCCACCGTCGACGGAGATGACGTTGCCGGTGACGAAGGAGGCTTCGTCCGAGCACAACCACACGACCACGCGAGCGATGTCCTCGGGGGTCCCCATGAGATGCACCGGCGGGCCGTCGCCCTCCGGGGTGCAGCTGAGCATGCGGTCCATCATGCCGGTGCCCTTGGTGGGGCCCGGGGCGACGACGTTCACGCGGATACCCTTGTCCTTGTTCTCGGCGGCGGCCAACCGGGTGAGCGACATCACGGCGGACTTGCTGGGACCGTAGGCGCCGAAGCCTGGCATCATCTTGAGACCGCCCGTGGACGCCGTGTTGACGATGACCCCGGAGCACTGCGGCCGCATCTGCCGGAGTTCGTGCTTCATGCAGAGGAACACGCCCTTGAGGTTGGTGTCGAGCACGGTGTCCCAATCGGCTTCGGCCAGGTCCACCAGATGGCTGAACGGGATGGTGACCCCATCGGGGCCCACGCCGGCGTTGTTGAAGGCGATGTCGAGAGCGCCGAACCGGTCGGCCACGGCCTTGACCATGGCTTCCACCTGGCGCTCGTCGGTGACGTCGCACTGGACATAGGTGGCCTCGCCGCCCAGCGCCTCGATCTCTTCGACGACGCGAGCCGCCGCCGTCACGCTCCTGCCGGTGACGATGGCCACTTTGGCCCCCTCGGCGGCCAGGGCCAGAGCCGTCACCCGGCCGATACCGGACGCGCCCCCGGTCACCAGCGCCACCTTGCCCGTGATACCCGTCGCCATCAGCGTAGTCCTTTCTGAAGTCTCCTGCAGCCGGCACTCTGGAGGGCTCGTGCTTCCCTAGATAGAGCGCTCGCTCTACCGATTCTGGCAGCGGTCCGGCGAGGTGTCAAGACACGGAGTGCTGAGCGTCTTCCAGGCCGCGCCCGGGCTGCGCGCCGGGCGCCGCAGAGCCGGGCGCCGCGGAGCCGGCCGCCGGTCCCGCCGCTACTCGCTCGACCGCAGGACGTTCTGGATGCGGTCCGTCAGGTCGTCAAGGCGGCGGCGCAGTTCCACCCTCTCCTCGGTCGACATGTCGGCGAAGATCTGGTTGATGCGTGCCTCCCGGATATGGCCCTTCTGCCGGTCGAGCTCCCGGCCGGCTTCGGTCACGAACACCCGGGTGAGCCGCCCGTCGTTCTCGTCCCGCTCCCGGCGGATGGCCCCCGCCTTCTCCAGGGCCTGCACGATGGCGGTGACCCGGGCCCGGGAGATGCGCAACGCATCCGCGATCTCCCGCTGGCAGATGCCGTCGCGCTCGGTAAGGAGGCGCAGACAGGTGATCTGACTCGGCTGCGCGTCCTCCTCAGAGAGGTCCTTGACCATCAACTGCTCGAAGCTGTTGACCACCTTGTTGAAGGCCAGAAAGGCCTGGAGGGTGTCCGGATGGACACCCTCGATGGAATCGGGGAACGGGAGGGGCTGCCAGCCCTCGCCTCTATCCGGGGACACGGGGATCAAGGCTTGACGGCCACCTTCACGAGGGACCGGTCCGCCTTGAGGCGCTTGAAACCCTGTTCGACTGTGTCGGCAAGCGGTATCACGCCGGAAAGCATGCCATCGGTCTTGAACCGCCCGGCGGCCAGATAATCGAGCGTGAGCTTGGCTTCCTGGGCGCCATAGGCAAGACTGGACTTGAGCCCCACTTCGCGCACGGCAAGCATGGCGGGCACGATGGAGAGCGGCTCTCCGCCGGCGCCGATGTTGAGCACCTGGCCGCCGTTGCGGACCAGGTCTATGCAAAGCCCGAGAGACTGGGCCTTGCCCGCGCACTCGGCCACCAGGTCCGGTCCGTGACCGTACAACTCGGCGATGCGGCCCCGCAGACCCTCGCCTTCGGCGACCGGGTCGAGCACGACGTCGGCGCCGGACGCGGCCGCCAGGGCCCTCTTCTCCGGGACGATCTCGAGAGCCGTGACGTGCCTGGCCCCGGCCAGCTTGAACAACTGGATTGCCGCCAGGCCGATCGGGCCGGCGCCGGACACCAGCACGTTGTCCCCCAGAGCGAGATCCGACTGGCTGATGGCGCGCAGCGCGGTGGCGATGGTGTCGGTGAGGACCGCGTCCTCGAAGGACACGTTGTCCGGGACTTTGTAGAGCATCTGCCGGGCGTCGCGCACCAGCATGTATTCGGCCATGCCGCCGTCGCGGGTGAGCCCGTTGGTGTTGCCGAAGCCGTCGACGCAGAGGTTCGGACGGCCGTGCGTGCAGTAGAAGCAGCGGCCGCAGTTGCCGGGAGGACCGGCCACCACGCGGTCGCCCACCGCGAACCCTTCGACGCCCTCGCCCAGTTCGGAGATGACCCCGACGTTCTCGTGGCCGGGTACGAACGGCGGCGGCAGCATGCCTTCGAAGTAGATGTGCATGTCGGTGCCGCAGATGCCGCACAGCCCGATCTTCACCACGGCTTCGCCGGGACCCGCCTTCGGCATGGGCCGGTCGACCACGGACGCGTTCTCGACCCCTTCGTAGAGGAGCGCCTTCACGGTGCCTCCTATTCGCCGGCGCGAGCCGACGGCAGTTTGACGGTGGCGTCGCCCTCGAGCCAGATGTCGCCTTCGATGGTCTCGATCCACCAGGCGAGGGAGACGTAGAACTCTCCGGAGCGCACGAACTTGTCGTAGACGTAGGACTTGACTAGGGCCAGGTCGCTGGTGAGGCCGTGCGCGAGCGTGTGCTTGCCGGCCATGAACGGCACCTTGCCCAGGAAGTACTCGCATCCCGGGTCCTTGGGCACGATCTTGCCGAGGGCGGCGTGGGCCTCGGCCGGCATGATGCCCCAGCGGATCTGGTACAGCCAGCCCTTGTCGCCCATCCAGTTGTTGATGTGGCGGACGGCCAGGTCGCGGCCCAGGAAGTTGATGAGGGCGGCGCGGCCGGCGCCGGCCTTGTGGATGTCCTGGGTGTCGACCGCGGCGTCGGTGCCGTCATCGTTCGGGTCGACCATGAAGAACGGCTTCACGCCATCCGGCACGGCCGGTACGTAGTCTTCCTTGTTGGGAAGGCGATAGATGCCGTCCTCGCCGCGGATCATCGTGGCGAACGTCGCCGGGTCCATGATCTCCTTGCGCATGGTGCGGCTACCACCGGTTCCCAGGCCGTAAGGAGCGGTCGGGGCGAGGGACTCCTCGATGGGGCCGTCGGCGGTCCAGGTGGGCTGGTCGCCGACATTGACGTCTTCCCAGTAGAGCGGTTCGGCGCCGCGGCGCACTTCCTTGGCCCACACACCCTTGATGAAGTCCCAGTCGGCGTCGGTGTAGACGTGAGCGGGCCGGGCCATCCAGTCGGGCGCCTCCCACATCTCGGGGAAGCCCATCTTCTCGGGGCGCTTGCCCGGCTTGTAGATCTTCTCGCTCTCGGTGACCCGCCAGGTGGTGTCGTTCACCTTCTCGCCGCGCTGGTTGTAGACCGAGCCCCACGACGCGAGGGTCACGTGCCGGTAGACGGAGCCTTCCTGCGGGGTGCGGTCGTAGATCCAACGTTTGTCGGCGACGAGATAGAGGGTGTCGCCGGGGTAGACCGGCCGGTAGTTGGTGACGCTGTGGTTGAGCTGCGACACCAGGAGGGTGTCCCGGGCTTCCGGCGGGTAGGGCACCATGAAGGTGTCGTCGTGGGCGCCGTAGCAGGGCATGGCCAGGATGTTCTCGTAGCCCGCGGCCCGTGCGTAGTCCGCGTCGTTCAACAGCGGGTTGTCCGGGTCGTACTTCTCGTTGTTGTAGCGGACCATGGCCTCGGTGACCTCGAGCTTGGGCCCGACGCCGGGAGTGCCAGCGGGCAGCGTGCCGGCAGCCAGGGCCTTGGCATCGATCTCACCCCTGTCCTCTATGGCCTTGTTGGCGGCGAAGTACGCCGGCACGAGCTCGGCCTCGCGTCCCTCGTACACACCGGGGTAGACGACCTCGAAATCGGCCGGATCGAATGAGCCCATCGTCAGCGCTCCTTGGTTCCCGAAAATTGGTTAATGCTCGTTACCATTTTTATCATGCGCCTCGTGCGTCACGCATCTTCCAGAACGAGGCGTCTCCCGGTGGAGGACGACCTCGGAAACCCCTATCAGGCGTGTCCTGCGAGACTGCTGCGCAGTCGGAGGGCAAAGGAAAGGCGCCGGCGGCTGCAAGGGCAGGGAGGAGAAGGGCGAGGAGCATCTGACGAAGAACCGTCGGTCCGATGCGAAGCCGAATGAATCCCGGCTTTCTCACGTAGCGCTTGCCCCCGTCGTACGACCCGCTCGCGCTTCCAGACACCGGGCGTCGCCGCCCGTTCGAGAAATCGGATAACCCCTTAACGAATAGACTAGCACCCGGATGGGGAAAAAGGCTAGACCCTTCTTGAGCGGAAACGGGACGAGCCCTGGAGAGCTTTGCCGGCCGGCCTCCGGCCGCCCTCGGGTCAGGGGTGACGGTGCCCTGTGTCGCCCGCGGCGTCGACCGTCCAGGCGCCGCCGTGCCGAGCGACTGCGTCGGACAACCGGGCCCGCACCAGCCCGTCGATGACGTCCGCGGACAAGCCGTAGACGAGCACGGCCAGGTCGAGCCGGGCGGTCTCGCCGGGCTTCAGCCACGCCGGGGTGCCTTCGGACCAAGCGCCGCATGAAGCGCCGCCACGGACCGAGGTGAGATTGCAGGCCAGGGTCCCGCCATCCAGATGGAGCAGGCATTTCAGATGGCCGATGACGGTCGCCCCGGCGGCGACGCACTCGGCGGCCAGGCCTTCGAGCAGAGTGGCCAGCAGAAGCCGGGCGTCGGCGGCCGAGGGGCCGCACCGCAGGGTCGCCCGGATGCCGTAGGGCTCGAGGTGACCCGCCGCGGAAGGAGGCGGCTCGTGGCAGTGGCCTCCGCTCACGGGGCGGCGGCTTCCCCGGCACCGGCGTCTATCGCAACCACACCCGCGGCCGCTTCCCCACCGGCTACCGCCGCCCAGGCCAGAAAGCCCCGCAACGACTCCGGCCGCAACGAGTCGGCGACGAACACGGGCGTGTCGGGCGCGAGTTCCACTACCGCACGCACCGCGGTCTCCATTTCCTCCGGAGACGCCTCGTCCGCCTTGGTCATCACGAGGCAGTCGGCCCCGGTGATCTGTGCCTCGATGAGCGGTGTGAGCACCTCGTGCAGAGCCTCGAAGCGAGTGGGATCGACCACCGTGACCGTCATCAGGGCCTCGAGGGTCTGGGGCGGATATCGCCGGATGGCGTCGAGGACACCCTCCGGTGTGGCGATGCCCGTAGCCTCGACGATCACCAGGTCGGGGCGGAACTCCTGTTCGAGGTCGCGGAGGGCTCGGACCAGGTCGACACCGATCTGGCAGCAGATGCAGCCGCCCGTGATCTCCACGACCTCCATCTCGCCGAGGCGCAGCACCTCCCCGTCGATGCCGACCTCTCCGACCTCGTTCACCAGCACGCACACCCGCGCCCGGTCGACCGCCGCCCGCCGGGCGAGCGCCAGTATCAGCGTGGTCTTGCCGGAGCCGAGGAAGCCCGCGAAGAGGAGCAGACGCATGGATGCCTTTCGGAAAGTGGCGGCGCGACCGTTCGTGCGGCGCCGCAGCGAGCCGGGCGCCGGATCCGCCCAGAGACTAGCAGACCATCGCCGCCCCGCCTACCGGTAGGGCCCGCCTCTCGACTCGCCTGTGGAGGCGGCGACACGTGGAGTCGAGCCCTGAGTGCGGTCAGACCAGCGGTAGCCGCAGTTCGAAGCGCGAGCCTGCGTCGGAACTGGACACCGTGGCCCTGCCGCCATGCAGTTCCATCGTGGCCTGGACGATCGCCAGCCCCAGCCCACTTCCTGGATACGAAGCGGCGTTCCGCCCTCGATGGAAGCGCGAGAAGAGCGCCCCGACGTCCTCCGCCGGTATCCCGATCCCGCTGTCCTGCACCCAGACGACCGCCTTGCCGTCCTCCGCTCTCGCGCCCAACTCCACCGACCCGTCCGCGGGCGTGAACTTGAGGGCGTTGTCCACGAGATTGTCGATGGCCCCGCGCAATCCCGGCTCGTATCCCGCGACCATGAGATGCTCGGGCTCCAGCCTGAGGACGAAGTCGATGCCGGCCTGCTCGGCCCGCGATGCGAACGTGCCCGCCACCGAGCGGACGAGAGGGACGAGATCCAAAGGCTGCAGCCGGCCGGGCAAGCCGGTGTCGAGCAAGGAGAGCCTCAAGAGCGCCCCTGAGAGCCGCCCGATACGGTCGGCCTGGGCCGTCGCTCGATCGAGCACACGTTCCCTCTCGACCTTGTCGTCGCCGTCCCGGGCCAGATCGAGGTCGGAGCGCAATGCCGTGAGCGGCGTGCCGATCTCGTGAGCGGCGTCCGCGACGAACCGGCGCAGGCTGGTGACCGTCGCCTGGTTCTTCTCGGCCATCGCGTTGAACGACTCCGCCAGCGTGCCTATCTCGTCGGCTCTGCCGACGTCGGCCCGCACCGCAAGGTCTCCCTTCGCCATGCTGTTGCTGGCCCCAGCCATGGCGAGGATCGGCCTGGTGAGGTGGCGGCTGTAGATCCAACCGGCGATGCCTGCCAGGACGACCGCCGCGAACCCGGCGAGCAACCACGCGACGAGCGTGGTGCGCACCACCGCGCCACCGTAGTCCGGCCCGTCTGAGAGCACCAGCCTGGCGACCGCCGTGCCGTTGCTGAGAAGGGATGCCTCCATGGTGCGCCCGGACAGCCCACCCTCGCCCTGCTCGTTGCCGAAGAGACCATCTCCCACGGGGCTGGGCAGCGAGCGGTTCATCCGGCCACGCCCCATCCCCATGTGTCCGTCTTCTCCGTCGCTCATCTCCTCGCCGGCCAGACCCACCACGTCGATGTCGCCGGGAAGCCCCGAGTCGACGAGCAGCGCGCCGGACAGGTCGTACACGCGCACGCGCACCTGGGTGAACAGTGCCACCAATTCGGCGCTGGTCTGGGCGGCAGAGGTCTTCGTGCCCGCGACGGCGGCCTGCCCCGCCGCGGTCGACGCGGTGGTGGAGCCGTCCCCGGCAGCCGACTTCTCGGCTGCGACGGCCTGCCAGTCCACGCCGGAGAGCCCGTTCGAGGCCTGTTCTGCAGCCGCCTTCAGGTAAGAAGACTCACTTCGGGAGTAATGGTTGTTGACCACAGGCAACAGGATGGCCCCGAGCACCACCATGGCGAGAACGGCGACCCCTGCGAACGCGATGGGCAGCTTCCTGCGCAAGGACATCTGCGCAAGGCGGCGCCGCAGGCCGCCACACGCGCCCCGCACGCCGCTCATGCCGCCCCGTTCAATCGGTACCCGAGCCCCGGCTCCGTGAGGATCAGGCGCGGGTCGCTCGGGTCTATCTCGACCTTGGAGCGCAACCGGCGGACATGTACGTTGACCGTGGTCTCGTCGTAGTAGGCGTCGGCCGAGCCCCACACGTTCTCGAGCAACTGCGGGCGGCTGAACACCTGGCCTGGATGCTGCGCCAGGAACACGAGCAGCCGGAACTCGATGGGGGTAAGGTCGATGCGCTTGCTGCCCCGGGTGACCTGAGCGCTGGTACGGTCGATGACGAGGTCGGCGGCGTACAGCAGATCCGCTTCAGCCGTGGACAGTTCACCGTACGCCCGCCGCAGCAGAGCCCGGATCCGGGCCACCAACTCCCGGAGCTTGTAGGGCTTGGTCATGTAGTCGTCGGCGCCCATCTCCAGCCCAAGGACCTTGTCCACCTCGTCGGCCTGGACGGTGAGCATCAGGACGGGCTGGCGCAGTCCGAGACGGCGCAACTCTCTGCAGACGTCGAACCCCGACCCGTCCGGCAGGCGGACATCCAGGACCACCAACCGCGGGTGCTTGTCCCGGGCGAAGGCGACGCCACCTGCCCCGGTCGACTCCCAGTGGACGGCATAGCCCTCGCGCCCCAGCCCCTCGGAGAGGCTCTCGGCGATGGCCGGGTCGTCCTCGACGAGGAGTATGAGTGTCTGTTCGGTGTCGCTCATGGGGCGAAGGCTACCACTTGGTGTGTCAGGTGGGCGTCAAAGCGCCGGGCGGCCGGCTGCGCAGGCCGCCGCCCGGAACGTCAGGGGGCGCGGCCTCCCGACGGGAGGCCGCGCCCGACCAGGCCGGCGGTGTGGATCGTGCGGCGATCGCCCGCCCTACCTGGATGGTCTAGAAGGAACTGCTGGTCGAGGTGGCGGTGGTGCCGGCCGTACCGGTGGTGCCGGTGCCGTTCATCATGCCGCGGCCGTGACCGCCGCCCATGTGGCCGCCGTCGCCCATCGGGGCGGTCTCGGTCTTGACCACTTTGAACGAGCTGTCGAGCAGGTATTCGACGCAGGTGCCGTCGGACTTCTTGACCTTCACCTCGTACGCCGCGCCGGTGTTCTCGGCCGGGTCTTCGGTGGTGGCGCTGATGACCGTCGAGCCGGCTCCGGCGGCAGCCGTGGCGGCCGCGGTGGCTTTGGTCAGAGCGTCGCCGGTCAGAGCCGTCTCGTTGCTGTTGCCGCCCATCATGCCGCGGCCGTGACCACCGTTGCCGTCACCGGCACCGCAGGTCGCGACACTCACGACGTTGTAGGAAGCGTCGACGTACACGACCACCCGGGTGCCATCGGCCTTGACGGCATGCACCTCGTATTTGGCGTTGCCGTCGGCGTCGGTCTCGGCGCGCATCACAGTCGCGTCGCTGCCGATCTTGGCAAGTGCAGCCGCCTGGACCTTGGCGAGCACGTCGCCGGTGAGGAGCGTTTCGTCGCTGCGCTGCTGGCCGAAGCCTCTGCCGGCGCCGTTGTCGGTGGAGGTCGAACCGGCCGCGGTGGTGACCGTGCCGGCAGCGGTGACCGCCGTACCGGCCAGCGCCGTGTCGGTGGACGAGGAACCGGTGGCCGCCCACGCCGCTCCGGCGATGGACAGGGTCAGCACAGTGGCTGCGACCGGAATGATCCACTTCTTGTTCTTCAGTACTTTCATCCGCATCTCCTTGTGAGCTTTTGCTGACTTCCCGGCGCCTTCCGTGCGGGACCGGAGCGCCGATGAGGCCAGTATGCGGGGCTGAAAATACACAGCGGTAAAGGGGGGATGACGATCCCGTAACCTGCCGGCCGGATCCGGCTCCGGGATCCTAGTCGGCTTCGGGCCTCCGACCGGCCCCGCTCGCTGCCACGTGGAGCTCCACGGACAGCAGGCCTTCGAACACAAGGACCGTCACCAGTGCGGACACGAAGAAGGCGACCCAACCCGAGACGGCCAACGCGACCGCCCACCCGCAGACGATGCTCCCCAGCACCGAGATCACGTGTATACCCCCGAACGCCCTGATCGACGGGTCGCGCTTCGGCAGCGGGCACGTGAGGCCCCGGCAGGTGACCACTATCACCACCGCCATGGCGACGAGGGCCCCGCCCGCGAACGCGAGGACACCTTCGACGCCGGGCACGCCGAAGCGGTGGGACTGAAGCGCTCCCGACGACCAGACGATCAGCGGGAATCCGTACATCTCAGCCTTGGAGGCGAGCGCTCGAGACAGCGCCGCGCGAAACGTGCTCATCCGGCTACTTTCTCAGACTGATCAGCCACTCCCTGATCTGCCCGTCGTAGTCGATCATTGCCCCGCTTCTCCGTGCCGCGCGACGTTGCCGGCCCGCAGCTTCTTGATCTGCTTGCGCAGCGTCTCTTCATCCATGAACTCGTCGTCCTTGGCCCTGTCCTGGTGGGTCATCTCGGCGAGCGGGCGGGTGAGCTTGCCGCCGGGGTCCATCTCCGACTCGGCGATCATGAGGATGTCGTACACCCAGATGTAGTCGGGCAGGTTGAGGATGTGCTTCACCAACCCCTGCAGCTTCGGATACTTCACCGCCGAGATGGGGCAGGAGGCGAGGCCCAGCGAATGCGCCGCCAGCCACGCGAAGATGAACGCGTTGGACAGCGACGACTCGAAGATGGAGTCGCCCTTCTGCCGGGAGTAGCGGGCGGCCATCGGCAGGCCGACACGCCGGCGGGTATCGCCGCAGAACACGATGAACACCGGGGCGAGCGGCAGGTCGTGGGTGCCGTGGGTGGCCATGGTCCAGGGGTGGCCCTGCCATTCCTCGCGCGTCGCTTCCATGGGATAGAAGTCGTTGTTCTTGTAATCGTCGACGACGCGCTTGATCTCCTTGCGGAGCGCCTCGTCCTTCACGACGATGAACTCGTTGGGCTGCATGTTGAACCCGGTGGGCGCCCAGCGGGCGGCTTCCAGGATCTTCTCCACGGCTTCGTCGGGGATGGGGTCGGTCTTGAGCGCACGGATGGTGCGGCGGGTCTGCATGAGGGACAGGAGTTCGTCGTATTCCAAGGCCGGCTCCTTACGTAGCGATGCGGTCACCGGATTCTACCGAGCCGTGGCGCAGAAAGCGAGTGACCGCTCACTAACGCGGCCTCGGCTCCAGCGCCGGCTTCGGCGCCGGTCGGCCGCAGCCGTCCTGGGCGCGGACGCCCGGCGGGCGGTGCCGCCCGGCGGCGGGCGCTCAAGCGCCCGGCGAGACCCCGGGCAGAGCGCCGATGACGACCTTCTTCCCCCGCTCCTCCAGGAAGCGGAACACGGGGGCCAGCCCCCTGCCCGCGGCGACGATCACGGCCACGTCGAACGTCGCCTCCCGGCCGAGGCGGAACAGGTCGAGGGCCATCGCTTCGGCTATCGGGCCGCCGAAGACGCTGGGAGAGGCGTCGACGTTGCGGCAGTGGTTGCAGCGGGACGTGCCGCCGAGGCTGCACGCGCGGCACTCGCCCATCGTGAGCGCCCGGTCCGGGACCAGCCGGACCTCCACCCCGGGAGCCGCGGCCATCGCCGCGACGGCTGCGGCCCGGGCGGCGTCGCCGGGCTGGTGTGCGTGCTCCGGCAGGGTATAGACGATAGCCCCCGCGTAGCGCAGCCGGGATGACGACGGGGAGAGCGTCGCGGCGGCCCGCTCGGTCGCCATCGCCACGGGAAGAGCAGCCAGGTCCGTGCCCTCGGCGGCGTCACCCAGCCCGGCCAACAGTTCGGCGGCATCTATGAAGACCATGACGGAGAGGACTTCAGCTTCAGCCATGACGGTGCCGCTCACCGGGCAGGGCTAGACCTGGGCGGAGAGCCACTCCCGGATGGCGCTTTCGAGCGGTTCGGCCCCGGCCGGGACCTGCTTGTCGAAGCGCACCGGCCGGCCCTGGATGCTCCGGACGACAGCCGCGCCCACGCTGCCGGGGTCGAGCCTGTCGAGGTCGGCCACCAGTTCGAACTCGTCCTCGCCGAGCGGCGCCTCCGGCGCCAGGCCACGCAACCCGCGGATGACGTCCGCGGGGAACTTGCTCCAGTGGGCGGTCGAGACGATCAGCATGGGAGCCTCGCCCTTGTGGCGCCGGGCCACTTCCCACGCCACCGCGGTGTGAGGGTCCATGAGGTAGCCGTCCTGCTCGAACACGTCGCCGATGGCCTTGAGGCACACGTCGGTGCCCACCCAGTCACCGGAGAAGTCGCGGCGCAGGGCCGCGAGGGTGGCGTCGTCCACCCGGAAGACGCCTTTCTCGGCCAGGTCCTTCATCCAGCCGCGCACCCGTTCGCCGTCGCGGGTGACCGCGAACAGCAGGCGCTCCAGGTTGGACGAGATGAGGATGTCCATAGACGGCGACGCGGTCTTCACCAGGCAACGAGACGAGATGTCGTAGACGCCCGTGGCGAAGAAATCGCTCAGGATGTTGTTGGTGTTGGACGCGCACACGAGGCGGCCGGCCGGCAGCCCCATGAGCTTGGCGTAGTAGGCGCCGAGGATATCGCCGAAGTTGCCGCTGGGCACGCAGATGTCGAGCCTATCGCCCATCTGCAGGGCCTCGCGCTTCACCATGTCGGCGTAGGCGCTGAAGTAGTAGACGATCTGCGGGAGCAGCCGGCCCCAGTTGATGGAGTTGGCTGAGGACAGGCTCAGCCCGAAGTCGCCGGCGAGCCGGGCGGCGAAAGCCTGGTCGGCGAAGACCGCCTTCACCGAGCGCTGGCATGCGTCGAAGTCACCCTCCACGGCGACGACGGTGAGATTGCCACCCGCCTGGGTGGTCATCTGCCGCTCCTGCACCGCGGAGACGCCGCCGCTGGGGTAACAGACCATGATCTTGACATGCGGCCTGTCGGCGTAGCCGTTCAGCGCCGCCACCCCGGTGTCACCCGACGTGGCCACCAGGATGAGTTTGTCGGTCTCCTGCCGTCCCTCCGCATGGGCGTTCTCGAGCGCCTCGGAGAAGAACAGCGGCATGCACTGGAGAGCCATGTCCTTGAAAGCGAGCGTCGGGCCGTGCCACAGCTCGAGGAAGAAGAACGGGCCGGCATCCGACCAGCCGTCGACCTCGCGGACCACGGCCACGTCCTCGTCGTTGAAGTTGTCGCCGTAGGCCCGCCTGCAGATCTCGCGGATCCGCTCCTCGGGCAGCCCCAACTCGAAGCGCTGGTAGATGAAGGCGGCCCGCTCCCAGTAGGGCATGTCGCCCAGGTCACGGATCTCGGCCGGGCCGATCGCCGGCAGACTCTCGGGCACGAACAGGCCCCCGCCCGGCGCGATGCCTTGGAGGACCACTTCGCGGAACGGGAGCGGCTCGGAGAGGTTCGAGCGGGTGTCGTAGTACTTGATCATGCGCGTGTTCTGGGTCGATGTGCAGCGGCCCTGAATCCTAACATACGCGCGGGCGCCGACTTGTCGACCGCCGATCGGCGCGGCGCCGCCGCAGCCTTCGAGCGCCTCCAGCAGGAGGAGTGCGGTCCTTGAGTGCTGCCGCCGCCCCTAGCGGGGCGGCGGCCGTCACGTTTCAGCCCTTGGTGATCGCCTTGGCCTTCCGCATGAAGAGCCAGACGCTGACCACGATAAGGATCACCCAAACGACGATCTGGATCGCTGCGCTCATGTGTGGTCCACATCCTTTGTGCGTTGCGGTTGACATGCAGGGTAGCTCACGAGACGGCCGGCCGCCAGAGGTCCCCCGAACCGTGTGGTCTGCGGCCTGGCCGGAGCCGGCTCGCTGCTGCACCGGCCGCCGGTTCCTGCCGCTATTGTGCAATTTGTGCTCTATGGGACGAAAGTCCACTATGGCGGTCACCCCAACTCGTGTAGCGTGACCAGTGGGTGAATCAACCCATCAGAGGCACGGATGCCCGCGATGACGATGAAAGGGGAATCGATGGGCAAGAAAAGACTTGTGGCAGTGGTCCTGCTCGCGCTGCTCATCACGATCTCGGTGGCGGGAGTAGCGGCGGCGGGTAAAGTGGCCGGCTGGCCGGGCGGGAGCAGGGTCACCACGGTCGTGGCCGGCACCAGCGCGACCATCTCGTGGCCGTCGCTCACCAGCGCGGTGGGCTATCGCTGGTACCTGTCGGGCGCCGCTACCGCGAGCGGAGATGCGAACGAGCCGGCCACCAACTTCGCCAACCTGCCGGCAGGCCGCTATACCTTCAAGATCTATGCCGTGAACATGTCCGATGCCCTGTTCGACGTGTTGAGGACGTCGTTCACGGTCCAGTAGCCGCAGCGCCGCCGGCCGGGAAGCCGCTCGCCCCGCTCGGCCGGTCCCGGCCGAGCGGGGCGTTCTTTTCCAGGGGCACACCTCCGACCTCCCGGAACCCCGGCCAACAATGCCTTCGCGTGCGCTAGAATCCAGACTCGGCGGGGCAGTGGGGATCCCGCCCGGATGACCCGCGAAAGGGAGTGGCGCATGACGAGCGCGAGATGCCGGAGCACGTTGAAGCGTATCCGTGACCGAGCGCATACGTGGCCGCACCGCCGTCTCCTCCGGCTGATCGCCGAGCAGAACGACGCTGCGCTCGCGAAACACTTCAGCCAGATCGAAGCGACCATGGCCCTCCATTCCACGCTGCGTTTCCGGCTGCCGCTGCCCCCCATGAGAGGCTGGGCCGTCTCGCCGGACTTCGCCTGCGATCTGGTGCGGGAGATCCTGCTGCGCAATCCGAAGAACGTCCTGGAGTTGGGCAGCGGTGTCTCGACACTCGTGACGGGATACGCCCTGGAGTCCATCGGCGGCGGAAGGGTCGTGTCGCTGGACCATCACGCGGAATGGTGCGCTCTGACAGCCGAACGCATCGTCGAGCACGGTCTCGGCGGGGTCGCGGAGGTCATCCACGCGCCGCTGACGGATGTGGCCATCGGGAACAAGGTGTATCGCTGGTACGACATCTCCCGGCTCTCGCGCGAGAACAAGTTCGACCTGCTCGTGGTGGACGGACCTCCCGGACAGCTCTTCCCCATGGCCCGCTACCCGGCCCTCCCCATGCTGGTGGATCTGCTCGCACCCGGGGCGGTCGTCATGCTGCACGATTCGGACCGCCCTGACGAGACGGTCATAGTCCAGCGGTGGCAGCAGGAGTACGGACCGTTCGCAATCGAGAGCCCGCAGAGCGAGAAGGGCACCAAGATACTGCGGCGCGGGAGTGTCGCTAACCCGTAAGACCGAGTGCCGCTCTTCGGGCTGGTGCTGTATGCAGGCAGTCACACGGTTAAGATCGCGGCGCTAGACACCTCGGGCAGACCGTTCGGCATCTCGAAGACGTCGTGGCTGGTGCCTTGGCTGCCATTCAGGCAAGCCGGCGCGGGGAATCGAACCCCGGACCTGCTCATTACGAGTGAGCCGCTCTGCCATCTGAGCTACGCCGGCGAGGAACATCCGCAGGGTCTGGCACCGGAGCGCCGGGCCCGTACTGCGGGCGCTTTAGTTTAGAAGCTGGCGCCTCCGCTGACAAGGTAGCAGTGCCACGGAGCGGCACAGTCCGTCGAAGGCCCGGAAGGCAGCGGCCCCAGGGGCGCGAACGTCCCCTGGGGCCGGCTGTGTAGGCTGGAGTGCCGCGCTACGGCCGCTTGTCAGGACCGCTTGATGGTGATGGCCACCGAACCACGGACGGGCCCGTGGGGCCGTCGACCGCGGCTGTCACGCACGGGCGAACGTCGAATAGGTGCCCTGGAGTTCGACATCCCGGTACATCACGTTCTTCAAAGATGGCGGGCCGGGGATCCGCTCAGTTGTACGTGATGGAATCCAGGATGCTGATCGGCTTGTGGTTCAGCAATCTGCCGGACTTGTCGTAGAGTTGTACCGAGAGAGCGGTGGCTTCGACCTGTTCGCTGTACATGAACAATTTGTAGTGACCACTCTCCACGTCGTAGTTCATGTACCTGCTGACGATCGTGCCGTTCTGATTCAAGGTCACCTTTACGGCGGTCACGGGGCCCACGCAGCAGACGTCGAGAGACCAGCCGTAGGTGTGGATCTGATAGCCGTCGGGGACGTAGTCGGTGTTCACCTGGACGTCCGCCGAAGTGATGCCGGGCTTCGGCGCTTTTCCGGCCATCGCCACCGAAGACAAGGCCAGGATCAACACCAGCGCCAGAACGATGGCGACGACAACGGAGCGTTTGTTCATTTCCCCTCCTCTGGGGCGGTGGTAGTCGCGTGCGAGACGCGGATGTCCATCCGGGCGTCTCTTACCTGCAGGTCAAAATACCGACCGGCAGGTTGCACTGACAGTAGACTTTGGTCCAACGCGCCGACGGAACGGCGTGGTGAAGGATGCGGCGTAGAGCCCGCGGTCAGGACCGGGGGCCGGCCATCTCTTGGAGCACCCAGCCCGTCCAATCCTCCAGACCCTGCCCGGTGGTGCATGACAAGGGGATGATCGAGGCCCGGGCGTTCATCGACCGGACCGCAACGGTGAACGCCCGCATATCGAACTTGACGTATGGAAGGAGGTCGATCTTGTTGATCAGCACCGCATCGACCTCAGTGAACATCAGCGGGTACTTGTAGGGCTTGTCGTCGCCCTCGGGGACGCTGGAGACGAGGACCTTCCGATCCTCTCCTATCCCGAACTCGGCCGGGCAGACCAGGTTCCCCACGTTCTCCACCATCAGCAGGCGGATATCGTCGAGCGGCAGCCCGGAGAGAGCAGTCGCGATCATGTTCGCGTCGAGGTGGCAGCTACCCCCGGTGTTGATCTGAACGACAGGGATACCTTTCGCCGCCACCGCGTCTGCGTCAACGGTGGAACTGATGTCGCCCTCGATCACACCGACGCCCAGTCGCTCACGAAGCCTCTCGATGGTCGAGAGGATGAGGCTGGTCTTCCCGGCGCCGGGAGAAGCCATGACGTTCAAGGAGAAGGTCCGGCTCGCGTCGAGCAGCCGACGGTTCTCGGCCGCTATCCGGTCGTTGGCGTCAAGGATGCCTTTGAGTACCTTGACTTCCATCTCTCACCTCGATGCTCTCCACGATGAGTTCCTTCCCACCGGTCAGGTCCGAGCAGGCGCTCGCACAGCGAGGGCACACCCAACCGCACTCCCGGACCAAAAAGGTCTCCCCGCAACTCTGGCACCGTGCAGACGTCGGCACCACACGCACCGACAGCTCCGCGTCCTCGGCTGGCGTTCCCCGGCTGATGACACCGAAGTAGAAGCGCACGCACTCCTCGACCACCCCGGTCATCTCCCCGATCGCCAGGTCTATCCGGCCTACCCGATGACCGCCCGCTTCCTCCAGAGAGCCCAGAGCGATGTCCAGGATGCCCTGGGTGACGGCTAGTTCGTGCATCGGGGCGCACCGACGGTGAGGCGACCCGCCAGAGCGGGACCGCTCATATCTTGAGGACGAGCTTCGCCACCACTTTCATCTTGCCCAGACCGCCCTTCTTGTGGGCCATGATCGTCTCGTACTGGTCCTGCAGATCCAGCGGAGGGACGGTCTCGCGACTCTTCCTGGACAGACTCCGGGCCCCGGCGGAACAATGAGGCACGCATACGCCGCAACCGATGCAACGATCGAGGTCCGTACGGGAAACGGCCGGCCCGTCTGCAAGCGAGACGGCTTCCATGGGACAGCGCTCCACGCAGGCGCCGCAGGAAGTGCATAGAGCGGCATCCACGGCCGAATGGTAGTTGGTGGCCCAGAAGTCGACGGGCTTGGGCAAGGACTTGAGCGAGCCCAGCATGCCGCAACAGCAGCCGCAGCACGCGCACAGGAAATCGATCTTCTGGTTGTTCGACGGCTCCAGCACGAGCCCTTCGGACTGGTTCAGCCTGGCTATCTCGAGGGCTTCTTCCCTGGTGATCAGGCGCCAGCCGGGTGCGTCGCTGAACTGCGCGGCCATGTCACCGATACCCATGCATGTTTCGAGGCGACTTGTCTGTTTGCAGGTCTTGCCTTGGAGGCGAGCGGCCTTCCTGCAGATGCACTCGCCCACCGCGAACGGGCCTTCGGACTCGTTCAAGAGTTCCGCCAAGGCGTCGTAGTGGGCCACACCGTGTTCCACCCTGACACCCTTCTCCACCGGGATGGTGCGCATCTGCGGGATCTCGGTGCTGATCATCCCCAGACCGAAAGCCCGCTCACGCGTGTAAGCGCTCATGTCGGCCAGGAACTCGGGCGTGAGCGTGGCTGCTTGATACTCGTACATGCCCACGATGAGCGGGATCAAGTGGTAGTGATGCCGCCCCTCACGCTCGACGTGGGCGATCGCGCCGGCGGCTCTCATCTCTTCGAGCATGCGCTCCACGTCGGCAAGGGACACACCGGCGGACTTCGCCCTCTCGTAGACCTGCTCCGCTGAGCTCAGCCTGTAGTCGAGATGCAGGGCCAGCCGGGCGCTCTCGGGAGCGAACAGACGCTTCAAGATCGCAAGCTCGGCGGCTGATTTGGTGGGAGGGAACCCGATCGGCTGCTTGTCGAGGTGGCGCTGCAGGTCGCGGTAGATCAGCTCGGCGCTATCCATGCCCGGCCCCCTTCGATCGATGACCGAATACCTCAACACTAAGTAGGTGGGGCGAGAGTGTCAATAATCGCATGCGGCGCGCGGCTACGGACCGGGCCGGCAGCGGGCGCTCCGAAGAACGACGAAGTGCCGGGCGAAGAGCCTTGCGCCCTCCGCCCGGCACTGACAGGACCGCGCCTCCGGTCAGACCTTGCTCGGCGCCGCTTTCAGGGCGCCCCGTCCGCCGGAGCCGCTTCGAGCCGCCTCCTTGGCGAAGCTGGGCTTGAACCTCCGCAGCAGCAGCGAGCTGCTGACCACGCTGACGCTCGAGAGCGCCATGGCCGCACCGGCCAGTTCCGGCCGGAGCAGTCCGAGAGCGGCCACCGGGATTCCCAGGGAGTTGTATCCGAGGGCCCAGAAGAAATTCTGGCGGATCTTGCGCATGGTGGCGCGGGACAGTTCGATGGCGGTGACCACGTCGCGGAGGTCGCTCTTCATGAGGACGATACCGCCGGTCTCCATGGCCACATCGGTGCCGGCGCCCATGGCGATCCCGACGTCGGCCTGCGCCAGCGCCGGGGTGTCGTTGATGCCGTCGCCGACCATAGCGGTCACCAGACCCTTGGCCTGCAACTTCGCCACCTCTTCGGCCTTGTGTTCGGGCAGGACCTCGGCCAGCACATGGTCGGGCGAGATGCCCACCTGCGCGGCGATGGCCTCTGCGGTCCGGCGGTTGTCGCCGGTGATCATGTACACCTGCACGCCCATCTTGGTGAGACGGCTGACGGCTTCGGCACTGCGCGGCTTCAGCGTGTCGGCCACGGCGATGAGGCCGGCGGCGCGGCCATCGACCGAAGTGAGCATGACGGTCTTGCCCTCGCCCTCGAGCTGCTCGATGCGGGCGACGTGAGCTGAGACGTCCACGCCGTCCCGGGTCATGAGCTTGCGGTTGCCGAGAGCGACCCGGCGGCCGCTCACCGTGCCTTCGACCCCGTGGCCGGGTACCGCGGCGAAGCCTGCGACGTCGGGCAGTTCGGCACCGGTCTCCCGGGCGTGCGCCACGATGGCTTCGGCCAGCGGATGTTCGGACGACCGTTCCAGCGCCGCAGCCAGACGGAAGAAGTCCTCCGTCTCGAAGCCGGGGAACGCTTCGCATTCGGTCACCACGGGCTTGCCGTGGGTGAGGGTGCCGGTCTTGTCGAAGACGATGGCTTTGATGCGATACGCGGTCTCGAGAGCGTCGCCGCTCTTGATGAGGATGCCGCTCTCGGCGCCCTTGCCGGTACCGACCATGATGGCGGTGGGGGTGGCGAGGCCGAGAGCGCAGGGGCAGGCGATGACGATCACCGCTGTGCCGGCCAGCAGGGCCTTCACGAACGGGGTGATCATGTCGTAGTACGTGGGATCGACGAGGTGCGGCACCGCGAACATCCACACCAGGAACGTCAGCGCGGCGGCGGCCACCACGGCCGGGACGAACACGGCGCTGATGCGGTCGGCGAAGCGCTGCACCGGGGCCTTGGAGCCCTGGGCGTCCTCGACGAGCTTGACGATCTGAGCGAGGGCGGTGTCGGCGCCGACCTTGGTGGCGCGGAACGTGAAACTGCCCAACTTGTTCATGGTCGCGCCGATCACGGCCGCGCCGGGATGCTTCTCCACGGGGATGGACTCACCGGTGAGCATGGATTCGTCCACAGCGGAGGAACCGTCGGTGACGATGCCGTCCACCGGCACCTTCTCACCCGGCCGCACGACGATGAGGTCCCCGACGAGGACATCCTCCACCGGGATGTCCACCTCCTGGCCGCCGCGAAGCACGCGGGCGGTCTTGGCGGCCAGTCCCATGAGCTTCTTGATGGCGTCGCTGGTCTTGCCCTTGGCCCGGGCTTCGAGCAGCTTGCCTACCAGCACGAACGTGATGAGCAGACCGGCGGTCTCGTAGAACACGGGCTGGTCCATCAACGAGGGGACGAACGTCGCGGCCAGCGAGTAGAAGTAGGCTGCCGACGTCCCGATGCTGATGAGCGTGTCCATGTTCCCGCTGCGCCGCTTGATGGCGTGCCAGAACCCGCGGTAGAACCGGGCGCCGGCGATGAACTGCACCGGGGTCACGAGCGCGAAGGCGAGGTATTTCTGGACCATCATCGGTTCCCAGGTCCCGCCGAAGGCGGCGTGCAGCCACCCGGCGACGGCCGTGGGAACGATGGTCATGATCGGGGGCACCATCGAGATGAGGAAGACCGGGATCGAGAGAGCCAGTGCGAAGACGAGCATGTTGCGCTCGCGCTTGAGCGCCTTGGCCTGAGCGATCGCCTGCTCGTCGACGGCGCCGGCCTGCCCGGGAATGCGGTCCCGCTTGATCACGGCGCGATACCCCGCATGCTCGACGGCCTTGATGAGCGTGTCGACGCCGGTCACGGCCGGGTCGAACTGGACGGTGCCGGTGTTGGCCGCGAGGTTGACGGCTGCTTTGGTGACGCCGGGCGTCTCTCCGAGGGCGTTCTCGATGACGGCTGCGCACGAGGCGCAGGTCATGCCGAGAAGGCCGAGGGTGACTTTGCCGGGCTCGGGCGCCGCGGGGCAAGCCGCCGCGGCCACAGGGGCAGCCGCCGCAGTGACGGCCGGCGCCGGCGCGGCATCCAGCGCGAACACCGGCTCCTCGGAGACGACCATCGGGTCGCCGGGAGTGAAGCCCGCCTTCCGGATGGCTGCCGCCAGCCCGTCCATGTCGGGCTCGCCCTCGACGGTCACGGTGACTGTGTTCGAAGGAGTGTCGCCGGTCGCGGCCAGGACGCCGGGGACCTTCTTGGTGGTGAGTACGACGAGTTTCTCGCAGGCGACGCAATGCATGCCGACTGCTTTGAGAGCGAGGCGGCGGTAGGGTGCGGGGGTGGCGGCCGGGGCCGGGCTGGGCGGCGCCGAACCGGCGATGCCAAAGGGGGCGCCGTCACCGGCGGGGGCCGGCTTCGAGGTCGGCGCGGCCGCCGTCACGAGTGCACGCCCGTCGATGGCGAGCGGCACGAAGCCCGCCCGCACGACCGCCTCGGCGACACCGTCGAGGTCGGCCGGCGGATCGGCGAGCAGCGTCAGGCTGCCCCTCTTCGCGTCGGCGAACGAGGTCACGACCCTGTCCACCCGCGCCACGTGTTCCATCAGCAACTGCTCGCAGGCGGGGCAGTCCATGCCCTCCACCTGGAGCCGGTGCACCTGTTTGGTCGTGGTCAGGCTCAACGCGTGTTGCTCCTATTCTGCTATCAGGGTCCCGTGGACGACGTCGCGTCCACAGCGGAACCGGTATGTGCCGGGCTCGAGGGCGGGCAGCGACACAAGCGCGCCTCCCCGCTCGAGATCGGCTTCGAGGCCCAGAGAGTCGAAGACCACTCGGGCCAGGCAGTCGTGTCCTTCCGAGAAACTGATCTCGGTGGGCACCCGGGCGGACACCAGGATGGTGTCGGGATCGTAGCCACCGTTGACGTGCACCGCGACCCGCTGCACCGGGGTCGCGCGGACCGGCTCCTTCGGGCGTGGGGCCTCCCGTTCGAAGGCCGTGACGTTGGTCGTGAGCGGGTCGAGGCCGGCTCGGACGATCATCGTCAGGATGTCTTCGAACAGGTCTGCTCCCTCCCGGGCGACCAGTACGAGGCTGTCCTCTCCGGTGATGTTGGCCGCCCGCACGCCGTCGAGACCTTCAGCGCGAAGGGCCAGAAGGGCCAGGGCCGAACGGCACGCGCCCGGCGCCAGTTTGACGCGGTAGACGGTGGCGGAGGTGACTGGTTCCACGGACGTTCCTTCCGGAGACTACTCGACGACTATCTGGCCCTGCACCATGTTCATGCCGCACTCGAAGTCGTACGTGCCGGGCTGCAGGCCGGGCAGCTTGATGGTCTGGGGGCCGCCGCCCAGGTCTGCCTGGAAGCCCAGGGACTGGGACTGGACGTAGCGGGTGCACCCGGAGCTCTGGCCGAAGGTGATCTCGGCGGGGACGCCGGCCTTGAGCTTCACGGTCGAGGGGTCGTACACGCCGGAGGACAGGTCGATGGAGATCTTCTGGACGCCGCCGGAATCCTGCGCCGTGCCCTGGGTGGCGTTGGCGCCGGAAGTGCCCGAGCCGCCGGAGCCGCAGCAACCGCCGCTCCCCGCCTTCGGCTTCACGGAACCGCTGGGAGTGCCGGTGCCCGTAGCGCAGCAACTGCCGCTCCCCGCCTTGCCGGTGGTCGAGACCGCCACCTTTGCCCCGGTGGAGGCCGCCTGGGCCTGCGCGTCGTTGGTGGTGGCGGCGAAGCGCACCACAGCGAAGATGGCGATGGCGAGCAGGGCGACTATGCCGGCGATGCGAAGCGGGTGCCGGCGGATCGTCGTGGTGATGTCTTTCATGTCTTTTCTCCCTTCTGGTGGGTCAGGCGACGCACTCGGCGCCGTAGCCCGCGTTGCGGATCTCGTCGAGGATGGAATCGGCGGCGATCACGGACTCGTCGTAGGTGACGACCGTGCGGCAATCGGCGCTGGACACCTGCACGGCGGCCACGCCGGGCAGGTCGCAGACGCTCAGTTCTATGAGCATGGGGCACGAGGGGCAGTACATGCCCGTGGTCTTGATGTGGATGGTGGTCATCTCCGGGCGCCTTTCTTCTTGGCTTTCGAGGATGAGTTCACGATCTTGGCGCTGCGCTGCGCGGGCTTCGCCCGGCCGGACTTCGCGGACGGCCCGGACTGCGAAGCCTTCCGGGGCTGCGCGACGGCCGCGGCCGGCGCTCCCTCGGTGGCGAGCCGGGGCGCCCGCCGCAGGCCGACTGCCAGCCACACGGCGCCGGCTACGGCGGCCAGGACTATGACTATCCAAGCCCATGCGGGCAACCCGCCGCTGCCGCCTCCGCCGCCGCCTCCCACGAGGAGCCGGCCGGACATCATGCCCATACCGCAGGTCATGCTGACGGTGCCAACCTTGGTGGCGGACAGGTCGATGGTGGCCGTGCCGAAGTCGGGAAGGTCCTGATTGATGCCCAGGCTCGGGATCACCAGGGTCTTGGAGCAGGCGTTGTCGTCGGGCCGGTCCACGATGAGCCGCACCGGCTTGTCCGCGGGGATCTGCAGGTCGGACGGGGTGAACCGGGCACCGGCGACGCTCAGCCGGACCTCGACGACGCCGTCGGCGCCGGTGGTGTACGCCGGCTCGGACGCCGACGATGCCGAGGCCTGGGTGCCGAACACGGCGGCCTCCACCACCTTCGCGTTGACGGGGAAGCCGAGGATCATCGCCGTCCGGTTGAGGAACACCAGGCCCATCGCTATCACCACGAAGGCGAGCACGAAGGTGAGGCGCTTCTTCCAGCGGCCCGGGATGAAGCTGGACGCGGTGCCGAAGGCGAAGAGCAGCGGCAGGGTGCCGAGGCCGAAGGCCATCATCGTGAACCCACCGCTCAGGACGCTCCCGCTCGACGCCGCGGCGAGCTCCGCGGCCATGAGCGGCGCGCAGGGCATCAGGCCTGTGAGTAGGCCGAAGGAGATGGGGGTCGCGAGACTGCTGTCGCCGGCGGCGGCATCGCTGGCCGCGCGGCGCCGGAGTTTCGACAGTGTGTTGATGAGCGCCCGCGGAGGCCGCGGGGTGAGGCGGGCCGCCCACGGGGCCTTGCCGGTCATGCCGATCCCGAGGATGAGCATGAAGAGACCGGCCACGAGCATCACCCAGGGGCGCACGCCGTTGAGGTTGAAGGCGGTGCCTATCGCGCCCAGCGCCAGCCCGACGATCACGTAGCTGATCAGCTTGGCGACCTGGTACGCGACGTTGGCCGTGACGCGCGAGGTCCAGCGGCTCTGGCCGTCGGTCTTGACGGCATATGTGACCACCATGGGGCCGCACATGGAGATGCAGTGCACGCTCGTGGCGAGCCCTACGGCGAACATCGAAACGAACAGGGTCAGGGACAAGGTGGTTCTCCTCCTGGTACGTTGCGCCTTCCTACCAGAGCAAAGGCGTACGGCAGCGACCGCCGGGCGCGCGTCAACGCGGCCGGGGCGGCTACGAGGAGAGCATCAATTCAGGAGACGGACCCCCAGGGCACTGCCCGGTGGCGCCAGGATGCGTGCGGGGATGGGCACCGCCTTGCGCACCATCCACTGGAAACGCAGGCCGCCCACGGCGACGATGGCCGCGACCCCGACGAGCGACAGCAGCAGGACGATCAGGCCCGACGGGAGCACGGTCTCGATGCCGTTGCTGACAGAGACCACCATGTCACAGATGGCGTATCCGAGAGACTGGAGTGCGGTACCGGCGGTGGGAGCCATGGGCGTCCCGGACATGCCGGGCATGTCGGGCATCCCGGCCAAGGGAGCCATCCCGGCCAACGCGGAGGACGAGTGGGCGCAGGCGGTGCAGACCGGTATCGCGACCACGACAAGACTGATGGCCACTATCGCCACCAGGATCGTCCTTCGTGTCTTCGTACCGAGTATCACGCTGCCCCTCTAACCTCGGACGTGCGTTCGACTGCCCATATAATACCTTAGTTCGACAATCACCATACCTCTGTATTCCCTAAGAGGTGATGATCGAGGGTGTCAAACGAACGGGTCGGCGAGAGTCAGGGTGCCGAACTGGCGGCCGGCTTGCATGTCGTGCGTGTAGAGAGTGGTGCATCCCCCGGCCATCGCGCTCGCCACGATCAGGCTGTCGTAGAAACCGAAGCCCGATGCGGAGACGACCTCTGACGCCTGGCGGTACAGGGCCATCGTCGGCCAGACCCGGCAAAGCGGAGCAAGCACCTGCTCGATGTACTCATTGCGGTCGGCGCGGTCCAGCGGGACGGCGAACTTCTTGGTCGCGACGTTGAGGAATTCCTGAGCCACCTGGTAGCTGATCATCCCCAGACCCGTGGTGAGAGCGACCTCCACGAGTTCTCTGGCCCGCGCCCGCAGCTCCGGAACGGTGTCATCGAAAGTGTAGACAAGGATGTTCGTGTCCAGGAAGAAGCGGCCGGTCTTAGCGCTCATTGAGTTCCTCGCGCGAGAAGCGGCGCCCGGGACGAGCATGGTCGAGGCGGGCCATGAGTTGCTGATACCCGCGTGCCGCCCGCTCCTGCTCGACGAACTCGGCCAGCCACACGCGAAATTGGTCGTTGAGCGTCGTGCCCCGCTTCTGAGCTTCCTCGCGGGCCTGAGCGATCAGTTCCTCGTCCGCGCTGAGTGTGATGTTCTTGAGCACCACGAGACCGCCTCACTGGAGAGTATTACACTGCTCCAGTGTACACTGCCTCTGTGTTCTTTCCCAGCCCCTCAGGCCGGCGTCATTCGGCAGCCGGCGCCGAGCCTCCGCCGTTGCCGCCATTCCCGTTGCCGCCCTCGCCACCGCCGTTGCCGCCGCCGGAGCGCCTCCGCCTGCGGCGCCGCCGGGCGCTGGAGCTGGTGCCGGAGCCTTCGCCCTCAGGGCCGCCCTCGCCACCGCCTTCGCCTGCGGGAGGCCTGCGCCGCTGCTCGCCGCCTCCGGCTTGAGGAGCGGCGCCGTCCTTGTGGGGGACACCGCCGCGATGCCGTTCGGGATGCCGTTGGCCGTGCTGGCTCTGATGGCGCACGCCTGCGCCTTCGCCGCCGGTCCTGGGAGCGCGGTTGCCGTCACCGGGCGTGGCCGCTTCACCCGAAGCGCCGCCCTCGCCGCCTTCGCCACCCTCTCCGGGTTTCCGGCCCCGGCCGCCCCTGCGGCCCCGGCCGCGCCTCCGGCGCCGCGACCCTTCGGCCACGACGACCTCTATGGGCTGACCGTCCTCTCCCAGGACGACCTCGGCTTCGATGACGGCCAGTTCGTCGTCATCCTCGGTCGCGACCCGCCGGGTGGAGGCCGGCGGCGCAACGGCTTCGAGTATCTCTGGGAGGACCGCCGCTTCGCCGCACTCGGGCACTACCAGGAGACAGCCGTCTTCCTGGCATTGGCAGCAGCCGATCTTGATATCGGTGGTGTGGCCGTCTTCCAGCCGCACGGTGATGGCGTCCTTGAGGACGTTCCAGCCCACGACCGCACCCTGGCCGGTGGGCGTCATCACGGGGGTGCCTTTGGACGGCGCCTCTTTGCGGAAGCGGACGTACTGCTCCTGCTCGTACTTGAGGCAGCACATGAGGCGGCCGCACAGGCCGGAGATCTTCGCCGGGTTGAGCGGCAGGTTCTGCTCCTTGGCCATGCGGATGGAGACCGGGTCGTCCCCGGGCGGGAACAGCGTGCAGCACAGACCCCGGCCGCACGGGCCAAGCCCGCCGACCATCCGAGCCTCTTCACGCGCGCCCACCTGGCGCAGTTCGATGCGGGTCTTGAGTACCTTCGCCAAATCGGCCACGAGAGCGCGGAAATCCACGCGTTCGTCGGCATAGAAACTGAAGGTGATCTTGTCTCCGCCGAACGACATGTCGGCCGAGACCAGCTTCATGTCGAGCCCGTGCTGGGCGATCATCTCCCGGCAGGTGATCATCGCCTGCTTGCGGAGGCTCTGCGCCTCGGCATGCGCCTCGAGGTCCTTGCCCGTGGCCAGCCGCGTGACCTTCTTCAGAGGAGCGGGCAGGTCGGAATCCTCGATGGTGTGGTTGGGCTCGACCACCTGGCCGATCTCGGGACCGTTGGAGGTCTGGACGACCACCCGGTCACCTCTCGAGAGTTCGAGACCGGCGGGATCGAAATAGTACGTCTTGATTCCGTTGGGGAAGACGACCCCGACGACATCGGCCACTACGCGAGGGCCTCCTTGATTGAGCGAAACATATCCCCGACGGCGAGCCGGGCATCGACATTATACCGAAGGCGCTCTTCGGCCTTCTGCACGGCCTCAACGGCGTCGGTGTAGGCGCGCAGCCCGCCTGGACGCACCACGGTCTGCAACTCGCTCAGGCGGTCCCGGTTGAGCACCGCATCCTCGGCGCCGGCGGACACCAGGGCCAGGTCGCGGTACCACCCGGCGAACACGTGGGTGAGGGTCTGCAGGCCCTGGGTGCGCAACCGGCGCTGCTGCCGCTTGATCTTGTCCTCGCTGCGCTTCTCCAGCCATTTCTTCGTTCTCGCGTCACCGGCCCACTCGAGCGCCCGCTTGAGTTCCGCCTTGATCTCGGGTACCACCTCCGCCTCCCGGGACTCCACGCTGGCCATGGCGTCGTCCAGAGCCACCTCCGTGTCGAGGAGACCGGCCCGGGGAAGATCGCGGGCCAGATCGAGAAGGACGTCACGTTGCCGGCGCACGGTGTCGGACGTGGCCAATTCCCGGGCGTAGCTGAGGTTGCCTCCCGCCACCCTGGCGATGAGCTCAGCCTCGCGCTCCTTGACACCCAACCGACCGCTCAGGTCGGCCGCGATGGCCCGCGCGGCCACCGGCGAGAACGTCACCAACTGGCACCGGGAGGCGATCGTCGGCAGCAGGCGCTCGGGTCTGTCGGTCACCAGGATGAAGTGCACGTGGCCCGGCGGCTCCTCGAGGGTCTTGAGGAAGGCGTTGGCGGCCTCGATGTTGAAGCTGTCCGCTTCCAGGAAGATATAGACTTTGGCCTTCGCCTCGTAGGGCCGGTAGACCGCATGGAGGTTGATCTCGGTGATCTCCTCCTTGCGGATGAAGTTGCCCTCCGGGGCCACGATCTCGATGTCGGGATGGAGACCCTCTTTGACCCTGCGACAGGTGGCGCAGACCCCGCAGCCCCCTTCGGGACAGGCCAGTCCGGCCGCGAACGCCAGGGCCGCCTCGGTCTTGCCCACTCCGGGGGGTCCGGAAAAAAGGTATGCGTGAGACGCGCCCTGCTCGAGGGCCCGGGTGAGAAGCCCCACGGCCATCTCCTGGCCGGTGATGTCGGTGAACAGTCCGCGCATGGTGCCGCCTTGTGCTGCTGAGAAATGACGCCCCGTCTCGGCGCGCCGCGCCGGTCAGTGGCTGAATAGCTCCAGTTCCTGCTCGATGATAGCGCGCACGCGCTCCTGGACCTCAGCCGCGCTGCCGGTGGCGTCCACTCGGCGGATACGGTGGGGCTGCATGTTGAGCAACTCTCTGAAGCCGTGAGCCACCCGCTGGTGGAAGGACTCGTCTTCGGCCTCCAGGCGGTCCGGCACTGCCGCCATGCGGGTGGAGCGCAGCGAATCGTCGAGGTCGAGGAACAGGGTGACATCGGGGTACAGGCCCTGGGTGCCCCAGTCGTTCACCAGCATGATGTAGTCGGTGCCGAGCCCCCGGCCGAAGCCCTGGTAGGCCAGCGACGAGTCGATGTACCGGTCGCAAAGGACTATCTGGCCGTCCTCCAGTGCCGGGCGGATGACCTGCTCGACCAGATGGGCCCGCGCCGCCGCGTAGAGCAGCGCCTCCGCGCGCGCCGACATGCCCTGGTGCTTGGGGTCCAAGAGCATGCTGCGGATGCCTTCGCCCAGCGGCGTGCCGCCGGGCTCGCGCGTGACGGTGACCACGTATCCGTGGTCGGTGAGCGCCTTGGCCAGCAACTCGATCTGGGTGGACTTGCCGCAGCCGTCCATGCCCTCGAAGGTGATGAAGACCCCCTTGAGACAGCTGCCCATCCCGCTCAGGACAGAATCGTCGAGCGAGGCGTCCTCAGGCGGCAGCGGGAATCTGCCGTCGTCCACTAGGCTTCTCCGCCGTCGCCGGAAGGTGCCGGCTCCGTGGCTTTGCTCCTGGTGGCGCGGGTGGCGGTCCCGGTCTTACGGGCCGTGGTGGTCTTCGCAGCGGCCGGTTTCTTGGCCGTGGTCTTCTTCGCAGCCGCCGGTTTCTTCGCCGCGGTCTTGGTCGCCGCGGTCTTCGTGGTGGCCGCCTTGGTGCCGGCCGCTTTGGTGCCGGTCTTCTTGGCAGTGGTCGCCGCTTCGCCGTCGCCTTCACCGGCAGCGGCCGCTTTGCTCGCCCGGGCCGCCCGCTTGGCCGCGTACTCGGCCTTGGTCGGACAATGCGGGTCCAGGCAGAGGATCCAGGGGCGCCTGCCCCCGAGGATCTTCACCTTGGGGCTGCCGCACTGCGGGCAGATCTCCCCGGTGCCGATGACGTCGCCGCGCTGCGGGAGCGGGTAGGTCTGGTCGCAGTCCGGATATCCCTCGCAGCCGACGAAGCGCTTCTTGGTGGCCTTCGACCTGATGATGCGGATCCGGTGCGTGCCGCACTTCGGGCAATCGCCCAGGATGCGGTCGTCGGTGATGCCCTCGTAGATCTTGGAGGCGACCGCCTGACGGTTGGTCTCGAGCATGCCGTAGGCCTGCCGCAGCAAGTCGCGGGAGATGCGGACCACCTGCTCCTTGGTGAGATCCCGCTCGGAGATGAGGTCCATGTCCTTCTCGAGCTCGGCCGTCATCTCCGGGGAGGCGATGCGCGGCGCGTATTCCTGCAGTGCCTCGGCCATCTTCATGCCCATCTCGGTGGGCTCCACCGGGTTCCCGTGGACGTATCCGCGGTCGTACAGGTTCTGGATGATGGCGTGCCGCGTGGCCTTTGTGCCCAGGTTGTGCTTCTCCATGAGCTCTATCAGCGTGCCCTGGCCGTAGCGGGCGGGCGGCTGGGTCTCGCGGGCGTCTATCTGCTTGTCGACGACGTCCACCAGGTCGCCCTCGTTGAGCAGAGGCAGCTCCAGGTCCTTCTGGCGGCTGTAGGGGTAGTGCTCGAGCCAGCCCGCCGACAGCACCCGGTTGCCCCGGGCCACGAACGGCTCGCCGGTGATGTTCACATCCACCCGGTTGGATTCCATGACGGCGTCGTCGGAGAGGGTGGCCATGAAGCGCCGGACCACCAGCTCGTAGAGCCTCCACTCCCGGTCCCCGAGCTCGCCCCGGCGGGGGCTGCCCGTCGGGTAGATGGGCGGATGGTCGGTGGTGCGCTTGTCGCCCCGGCTGGCGTGCAGCGAATCGCGGCTCAGCAACTGGGCGACCTCGCGGGCGAACTCGCCGTTGGCGAGGACCTCCAGAGCCTCCCTCAAGTCCAGCGACTGCGGGTAGACCGTGTTGTCCGTCCTGGGGTAGCTGATGTGGCCGGACATGTACAGGTCCTCGGCGATGCGCATGGCGGCAGCCGCGCTGTAGCCCAGAGACGTGGCAGCACTGGTGAAGCTCGTGGTGTTGAACGGAGCCGGCTTCTGCACCTTGCGCGAGGTCTGCTTGACGGCGGTGACCTTGCCCGGGGACGCCAGCTTCTCGAAGACCGCGGTGGCCCGGGCCTCGTCCGAGAAGCGCTCTTCCTTGTGGAGGGCGCTGAAGCGCTGTCCGCCGGCTTCCAGGTCCACCTTGACCACCCAGAAGGGCTCGGACACGAACGCCCTGCGCTCCTTCTCCCGCTCGGCTATGAGCACCAGGGTGGGCGTCTGCACGCGGCCGACGCTCAGGAACTGGCTGCCCAGCCGGCCGGTGGCCAGCGAGACGAAGCGGGTGAGCGTGGCGCCCCAGATGAGGTCGATGTCCTGCCGGGCCTCGCCGGCCAGGGCCAGCGGCTCGGAGAGATGATCGAGATTGGAGAAAGCGCGCTTGATCTCGCCCGGGGTGAGGGCCGAGTAGCGGGCGCGGCGCACGAAGCGGACCAGCCGGCCGTTCTCCTCGACCGCCAGGTTGAGCGCCTCCAACCCGATGAGTTCACCCTCGCGGTCGAAGTCGGTTGCGATGATGAGACTGTCGGCGTCGGCGGCGAGCTTCTTGACGGTCCGGACCACGGACTTGGCGGTCTCGGTCTTGACCAGCGGCGCGTCGATGAGTTCGCGCGGCTCGACCTTGCGCCACTCGGAGAACTCGGGCGGGAAGTCCACTTGGACCACGTGGCCCTTGAGGCCCACCGCGACCGAGGGCGTCCCCTCGACGTCATCGAACATGTAGTAGGGGACCTTGAGGTATGAGTCCGAGCGCACGCCGTTCCCCGATAGGATACCGGCGATCTTTTTGGCGGCGTCGTTCTTCTCAGTGATGATCAGTCGCAAGAGTCAAGCTCCTCTTCCCCCCGCTGTTGCGAACGCGAAAGATAGCACGCCCGGTGCCGGTCCCGCTGCTACTTCAGTACTAGACGGCCTCCAGAGCCTGTTCGAGACCCGAAAAGACGCGGAACAACGCATGAAAACCGGTTATCCGGAAGATCTTGAGCAGATGCGGGTCACCGATCACCAGATAGATCTCCCCGCCGGCAGCCCGCTTCTCCTGTAGAGCCGCGGCCAAGACACCGAGCGCAGTCGAGTCGATGAAGTGGACGCGGCTGAGGTCGAGCACCGCGGTCTTGGGCTCTGACACCAGCCCGTCGAGGGCGGCCTTCAGTTGAGGGGCCGTATAAACGTCCAGATCCCCGCCGACATCGACCACGTGAGCATCCGCATGTGCCTCGGTCGCGATGGAGAGATCCATGCCCTCACCTTCTTGGGACCGTTACTGAGCCGACGTTGTGGTGACTCCCGCCGTAGTGGACGTCGCAGCTGCGGTGGACGTGGTCGAAGCGGCAGCAGCCGTGGTCGACGTGGACGCCGCCGTCGTGCTGGTGGTCGCCGAGCTCGTGGTGGTGGTCGCTCCGGCGCTCATCGTGGCGATGGCATCCCTGATGGTGCTGGCCTGATCGCCGTTCGGCGCCAGCTCCAGGTATTTCTGCCACGCGAGGATGGCGGCCGAGGTGTTGCCCGCGCTGCGCTGGGCGAGCCCGAGTTGCAGGTAGATATCCGGGTCGTCCGGGAACTGCTTCTGCGCCTTGTTCAGCACGGTGAGAGCCGCGGCGTAGTCGTAGCTCTTGTTCATGTAGAGCGACGCCAGAGTCAGATAGATGTCCTTCTGGGTCGGATCCACGGTGATGGCGAGTTCCAGATACTTCGCGGCGTTCTTGTAGTCGTTCTGATCGACATACGCGGAAGCGAGCGCCTGAAGCGAGGTCAGGTCCTTGGGATTCTGGGTGACGGCGGCGAGGAGCGCGGCGATCCTGTCGGAGGCCGCGGTGGTGTCGGTGGTGCTGTTCGAGTTCGAGCAGGAGAGCGCCGCGAACACGTTGGCATTGCTCGTGCCGTAGCCGACCCCAAGGCCGACCGCGCCCACGCAGAAGATGATGGCCAGTATCAGAGCCACCCAACGCGCCCATTTCCTGATCCGTCTACGGTCGAGAAGCAACTGTGATCACCTCATTCCGCCCGGCGCGGCCCCCGGCCCCCAAAGACCGGCCCGCGGCGCAGGCCGCTGTTGCCCGACAGATTATGCCTTAGTAGCAGGGGCGCCACAATATGCGCTGGTCCACGAGGCGGCGCAAGCCGGTAGGTGGCCTTCGAGGGCGTCAGCCTTTCAGCCCGAGCTTGCGGCGCACAGCCTGATAGCCCTCGAGGATCGAGGCGGGCGGATAGACCTCCGGACCTCCCGACTCCGCGGTGGCCGCGAACACTACCCTCCCCGCCACCATCGTCAGACGGACGTCATCGGCGGTCGCCGCGCCGACAAGGCCGTCCACAGGCGATGCCGCGCCGCCGCCGTCCCGCACCCTCACCGCGATGATGTCGGCGCTCTTTCCGGTCTCCAGGCTCCCGGTGGCCTCCTCCCACCCGAGAGCCCGGGCCCCCTCGATGGTGGCCATGCGCAGCACCGCCTCGGGGCTGAGCCGGCCGCCCGGCGAAGCGCCGGTCTCCACCCGCGACTCCGCGGCCGCCAAGGCGGCCCGCATCTCGGCGAACATGTCGAGAGAATCGTTGGAGGACAGACTGTCGGTACCCAGCCCCACCGTGATGCCCGCCTCCAGATACTCGGCCACCGGGGCGGCCGCGCAGTGCAGCCGCGCGTTGGAGCGCGGGCAGTGGGCGACGGGCGCGCCGCTGCGGGCCAGCATCCCCACCTCCCCGGCGTCCACCTCCACCGCATGGATGACGAGCGTCTCCGGTGACAGCGCCCCCGATGCCGCGACGTACTCCACCGGGCGCATGCGGGGCGGTGCCCACGAGGCGCCGGTCCAGAGCTGCGCCAGGCGATACGCCCTGGCGATGGGCCCGCTCCCGCGAGCCAGCACCTGCACCTCGGCCGCCGACTCGGCGACGTGGGTGGCCACGCGGAGGCCGGCGCGGCGCGCGAAGCGCGCCGCCTCGTGGTACAGCCGCACCGAGACGGTGTAGGGGGCGTGGGGAGATACCCCGGCCTCGACGAGAGCCAGGCCCCCCGGGTCGCGCGGTGCGGCATCGGCCTCCTCGCGCAACCGAGCCATCACGGCCTCGTAGCGTTCCATGGTCCGGGGCAGCGAGTCGTCGTCGAGGCCGAAGACCTCCTGGTAGACACGGGCGCGCAGCCCGGCCGCGGCGACGGCCCGAGCGACGGCCAGGCCGTCGTAGGCGGTGTCGCCAAGGCTGGTGATGCCGCACCGGGCAGCCTCGTAGGCGCCCCACAGCGCGGAGGGCCCGTAGTCGTCCTTGTCGAGCTTGCGGCGGGCCATGAGGAGGTTGAGCATCCAGCGGCCGAACCCGGACGGGCGGGCGAAACCCCGGAAAGCGGACAGCTCCAGGTGGCTGTGGCTGTTGACGAAGCCGGGGAGCAGCGCGCATCCAGGGAAGGTCCGCTCTTCCTCGCCCTGGTACCGGGCCCGCAGCTGCGCGGCGGGCCCCACCTCATCGATGCGCCCGTCCATCACCCGCACCCCGGCGTCGGCCAGGGGCGCGGAGCTCACGGGGATCACCCAGTCGGCGAGAAGAAGCACGCTACCTCCCAATCCCGGTCACGTCGCCGGTTCCAGGATACCCCCGCAAAAGCGAAGGCCGCACGGCGCCGCTACCGGCGGCCGTGCGGCCCATACGAAGACTCCAGCAGCCCGCTACTGCGTCAGCGAACCGAACGCGCGGACGACGGCGTCCCACAGCTGGGACGGGATGATCCCGATGAGGACGGTGGCGGCGGCGGTCAACGCCAGAGCTGCGGCCATGCCTCCAGAGATCGGGGCCTTGAAGGTGAGTTCCTCTTCCGGCTCCTTGAAGAACATGTAGATGACCACCCGCAGGTAGTAGTAGGCCGAGACCGCGCTCAGCACCACGCCCAAGACGGCCAGCCAGATGAGGTCGGCTTTGACGATCCCGCCGAACACGTAGAACTTGCCGATGAAGCCGGCCGTGCCCGGGATGCCCGTGAGCGACAGCAGGAACAGCGACAGCAGGATGGCGGCCCAAGGCGAGCGGCGGGCCAACCCGGCGAAGTGCTTGAGCGAGAAGTCGAACTTATCCGGCGACTGCGCCTTCAGGTAGGCGAGCACTCCGAACGCGCCCAGGTTCATGAACGTGTAGGCGGTCAGGTAGACCAGCACGCCCATGCCAGCGGGGTAGGTGTCTGCCGTCCAGCCCATGGCGCCGAGGCCGGCGAGCAGGTAGCCCGCGTGGGCGATGGACGAGTAGGCGAGCATGCGCTTGATGTTGGTCTGCACAAGGCCGAAGAGGTTGCCGACTACCATCGTGACGACCGACAGCACGATGAAGAAGATGCCCCAGTTGTGGGCGGCGCCTGGGAAGGCCATCACGAAGGCGGCGATGAACACCGCGAACGCGCCGGTCTTGGGACCGGTGGAGAAGAAGGCCGTCACCGGAGTGGGCGCGCCCTGGTAGACGTCGGGCGTCCACATGTGGAACGGCGCGGCCGACACCTTGAAAGCCAGCCCGATACCGATGAGCACCACCGAGAACAGCACGGCAGCCGATCCGCCCCGGTTGGCGATGGCCACGGCGACGCCGTGGTAGTTGGTGACGCCGGTCTCGCCGTACACCAGCGAGATGCCGTACAGCATGATCGCTGAGGCGAACGAACCGGTGAGGAAGTACTTCACCGACGACTCGTTCGACTTGGTGCGATAGCGGAAGTACGCGGCCAGCAGGTAGCTGCTGATGGACATCAGCTCGAAGGCCACGTAGAAGAGGATGAAGTCACGGGCGCCGGCCATCAGGTCGAGCCCGATGACGGCGAAGATCACCAGGGCGTAGAACTCGCCCATGTGCCGCTTGTGCGACTCCAGATAGTTGCTGGAGATCAGCATGGTGATGAAGCCGGTGATCCCGAAGAGCACCTTGAAGAACACCGACCAGTAATCGAGCGCCAGCATCCCGGAGAAGACGGTGCGGGTGTCCCCGGACACGAACAGGGCCACCGCCACGGAGGCGGCGAAGCCGGTGAGGGCGATGGCCAGGATGGCCGTGCGATCGGGGGCGAGCTCGCCACACACAGCGCCGCCCTCGTCCTTCTGCAGGCGAGGCTTGAGGAAGGGCTCGACCATGAGGATGGCCAGCGCGGCCACCAGGAGCACGAGTTCGGGTAGCACGGCGATGATGTCAGAGGCTTTCACTTGGCACCTCCGAACAACGCCGACACCATTCGGACCAGGCCGTCACCGTGCTGCGCCAGATAGGGTTGTACTTGCGTGAGGATGTTCTGCGCGGGCGCATCCACCATGTTGAGGAAGGTGTGCGGGTAGATGCCGATCCAGATGGCCATGCCGACCAGCGGCACCAGCGTGACGATCTCGCGGGCGTTCAAGTCCTTGAGGGACAGCCACTTCTCGTTGGCCTGCTGGAACATCGTGCGCTGGTACATCCAGAGGAGGTACGCCGCGCCGATGATGATGCCGATGGAGGCCACCGCCGCGAAGACCTTGTAGTACTGGAACGAGCCCACCAGGATCAGGAACTCGCCGACGAAGCCCGCCAGGCCGGGCAAGCCCAGGCTGCCGAGCACGAACAGGCTGAAGAACGCGGCGGCCACCGGCATCGGCCGGGCCATGCCCCCGTAGTCCTTGATCAACCGGGTGTGCGTCCGGTCGTAGAAGAACCCGACCATCATGAACAGCGCCCCGGTGAGGATACCGTGGCTGACCATCTGGAGGATGGCGCCCTGGACCCCCTGGACGGTGAACGTGAACAGGCCGAGCGTGACGAAGCCCATGTGGCTCACAGAGGAGTACGCCACCAGGCGCTTCATATCGGGCTGGATGAGCGACATGGCCGCGCCGTACACGATGGCTATCACCGAGAGGATGACCACCGGCATCATGGCCCGCACCGCCACCTCGGGGAAGAACCCGATGCAGAAGCGGATCATGCCGTAGACGCCCATCTTGAGGAGCACGCCGGCCAGGATGACCGAACCGGCCGTGGGCGCCTCGGTGTGCGCGTCGGGCAACCAGGTGTGCACCGGGAACATCGGCACCTTGATGGCGAACGCGACGAAGAAGGCCGCGAACGACCAGAGGGCTATGGTCCCGTTGAACCCGGCCTTCTGCAGCGTGAGGATGTCGAAGGTGAGGAAGCCGCCGTGCCGCGAGTACCACCACACGATCGCCAGGATGGCGACCAGCATGAGCACCGAGCCGGCGAAGGTGTACAGGAAGAACTTGATGGCCGCGTAGACCCTGCGGGCCCCGCCCCAGATCCCGATGATGAAGTACATCGGGATGAGCTGGATCTCCCAGAAGAGATAGAACAGGAAGAGGTCCATCGACACGAACACGCCGATCATGCCCGTCTCGAGCACGAGCAGGCTGATGAAGAAGGCGAGGCCGCGGTCCTTGATGGAGTTCCAGGTGCCCAGGATGGCCACCATCGACAGCAGCGTGGTCAGCAGGACCAGCAGCAGCGAGATCCCGTCCACGCCCACGTGGTAATGGATCCCGAGGTTGCCTATCCAGGAATGGTCCTCCTGGAACTGGAAGGAGGCGTCGCCGGTCGTGAACTGAGCGGCGATGTAGAGCGACACCGCGAAGGTGATGATGGTCGTCACCAGGGCGGTCATCTTGTAAGCGTTGGGACGGCCGCGCATGAAGATGAGCATGAGCAGCGCGCCCGCGACGGGCAGGAAGGTGAGGATGGTCAGCATCATGCGAACATCACCACCACGATCACCGTCATGACCACGAAGAGTCCGGCGAAGATACCCAGCATGTAGTTCTGCACCCTGCCTGTCTGGATAGGTCTGACGGCCGTGCCCCCTCGTTGCCACAGCCAGCCCATGCCGTTGACCGCCCCGTCGATGATCAGCTCGTCAAAGTGCTTCCAAACCCAGCGCGAGCCGTCCACGGCTGCGCGGACGAAGGTGGCCGCGTAGAACTCGTCGATATAGAACTTGTTGTAGACGATCTTGTAGGCGATGCCGAACCGGGCGCCCAGCTTCTCGGGCAGGTCCGCGGCCCGGCGCACGTAGACGTACCAGGCCATCGTGATGCCGAGCAGCGCCACCCCCACGGAGATGGCCATGAGGACCACGTCCATGGTCACGATGCGCTCGGCCTCCCTGCCCAGCACCTCGTCGGCCACTGCGAAGACCGGCTCGAGGAACTTGCCCAGGACGTTCAGCTGGCCCGGCATGCCGAGGAAGCCGCCGAGGGTCGAGGCGATCGCCAGGATGATGAGCGGCACCGTCATCGCCTTCGGGCTCTCGTGGATGTGCTTGACCGTGGCTTCGTCCGACCGGGTCTCTTTGCCCCAGAAGGTCACGAAGATCATGCGGAAGGTGTAGAACGCCGTGATGAAGGCGGCGAGGATGCCCACCCCCCACATGATGTAGACGCCTTCCTTGAACGTGGCGCCGAGGATCTCGTCCTTGGACCAGAAGCCGGCGAACGGGAAGATGCCCGAGAGCGCCAGGCCGCCGGCCATGAACGTGATCCAGGTGGCCGGTATGCGCCGGGCCAGAGCGCCCATCCTGCCCATGTCCTGCTCGCCACTCATGGAGTGGATGACCGAGCCGGCCCCGAGGAAGAGGAGGGCTTTGAAGAACGCGTGCGCCATGAGGTGGAAGATGGCCGCCGACCAGGCTCCCACACCCAGGGCCATGAACATGTAGCCCAGCTGGGAGACGGTGGAGTAGGCCAGCACCTTCTTGATGTCCTTCTGGGCTATGCCGATGAACGAGGCGAACAGGGCGGTGAAGGCCCCGATCCCCCCGACCACCCACATGGCTGTGGGAGCGTGAGCGAAGATGACCGAACTACGGGCCACCATGTAGACACCGGCGGTGACCATGGTGGCGGCATGGATGAGGGCTGAGACCGGGGTCGGACCTTCCATGGCGTCCGGCAGCCAGACGTGCAGCGGGAACTGGGCCGACTTGCCCATGGCCCCCATGAACAGCAGCAGCGCTATGGCCAGGAGGATGCCGTTGCTGGCCTGGCCCTGTCCCACCGCCTCGAACACGCCCGTGTAGTCGAGCGTGCCGAAGGTCACGAAGATGAGCATGACGCCAAGGCCGAACCCGAAGTCGCCGACCCGGTTGACGATGAAGGCCTTCTTACCGGCCGCCGCCGCTTCCGGCTTGTGATAGAAGAAGCCGATGAGGTAGTAGGAGCAGAGACCCACGGCTTCCCAGCCGAAGTACAGCAGCAGGTAGTTGTTCGCCATGACCAGCATGAGCATGCTGAAGGCGAACAGGCTGAGGTAGGCGAAGAACCGGTAGTATCCGGGGTCGCCGTGCATGTAGCCCTTCGAGTAGATGAAGATCAGCAGGCCTACGCCTGTGACCACGAGCAGCATGATGGACGTCAACTGGTCCACCTGCAGTCCGAACGGCACCTGGAAGCTGCCGACCGAGAACCACTTGAACAGGTTCAGGATCACGGGCTCCTCGGCCCCGCGGATCTGTACGAAAGCGGCTATGGACAGGCCGAACGACGCGGCCATAGCCAGGATGGGCAGCCAATGGGCCTGCTCCTTGATCCACCAGCGTCCGAAGATGATGGTCAGGATGAAGGCCGCCAGCGGCAGCACCGGTATGAGCCAGATATAGCTCTCCACGCGCTCTCCCCTAGCCCTTCATGGTGTCGAACAGGTCGACCATCAGCGTTTTCTTGTTGCGGAAGAGGGCGGTGGCGATAGCCAGCCCCACAGCCGCTTCAGCCGCCGCGATCGCCATGGTGAACAGGACGAAGTTCTGGCCGGTCATGTTCTGGTGGAACCCGGAAAAGCCGACCAGGTTGATGTTGACCGCGTTCATCATGAGCTCGAGTGAGAACAGCATGATGAAGAGGTTGCGGCGGGTGAGGATACCGACGGCGCCGACCATGAAGAGGGCCGCCGACAGATACAGGTACCAGTCCACCGGGATGGGGATGCCTCCAGGGACAGTGCTCATCGGGCTACACCTCCTCCTCTGCCACGTCGAGGGCCGGCTCGGCGCCGGGCTCCCATTGCCGGGTGGCCATCTGGCCGTGCTTCTCCTTCTTGACCATGATGATGGCCCCGACCATGGCTACGAGCAGGACCACCGAAGCCACCTCGAAAGGCAGCAGCATGTCGTTGAACAGCGCCTTCGCGAACACCTGGTTGTTGCCGCCGGCCGCCGCGATCTGGTCGGGCGAGTAGCCGCCCTGCACCGAAGCCAGCGAGAAACCGTACTTGGCCTTGGTGACCCCGTACAGCACGGCGACGAACTCCACCAGCACCAGGACGGAGAGGACCAGCGCGATCCACCGCTGCCGGTGGGTCTGCTTCTCCTGCTGGAAGCTGCGCAGGTTCAGGAACATCAGCACGAAGACGAAGAGCACCATGATGGCCCCGGCGTACACCAGGATCTGGATCATGGCCACGAAGTAGGCCTGGGTGAGGAAGAAGATGGCGGCCACGTTGAGGAACGTGAACACCAGCAGGAGCAGGCCGTGGATCATGTTCTTGCGGGTGATGGTGCCGATCGCGCCGGCCACCGTGAGCACCGCGAAGATGATGAAGAGGATCTTCTCTACCATTTAGCGCCCCTCTTCCTTGGCAGCGCCGGTCGCTTCGGGCTTCTCCACGAAGACTTCCTTGTGCGCGTAGACCTGGTTGGCCATGAGCGCCTTCTTGTCGAGCAGGAAGTCACGCTTGTCGTAGGTGCTGCCCTCGTAGAATCGGGTCATGACGATGGCCGCCACCGGGCAGACCTCCTCGCACAACCCGCAGAAGATGCAGCGGGCCAGGTCGAGGTCGAACTCCTTGGCGTGGCTGCGGCCGTCCGGCGTCTCTTCACCGACGACGTGGATGCACTGCGACGGACAGATCGTCGGGCAGAGCATGCAGGCCACGCACTTGGCGTCCTGCGTGTCCGGGTCGGTGATGAGGGCGTGGATGCCGCGGAAGCGCGGATATGTCTGCAGCTTCTCCTTCGGATACTCGACCGTCACCTTGTCCACGACGAAGTAGGTGCCGGTGACCGACATCCCGCGCAGGATGTCGACGAAAGCTGCTTTCTTGACGACGTCTTTGAGTCCCATATCAGCCCACGATCGCGATGACGATGGCCGTGACGGCCAGGTTGGCTATCGACAGAGGCAGGAGCACTTTCCACCCCATGGACATGAGCTGGTTGTACCGGTACCGGAAGATGGTCCAGCGGACCCACATGTAGATGAAGACCATGATCATGATCTTGATGAGCAGCCAGACCGGGCCCGGTATGAAGTCGAGCACGGTGAACGGGGCGTGCCAGCCGCCGAAGTACAGCGTCGACACGATCCCGGAGACCACTACCAGGTTCACGTACTCGGCGAACATGAAGAGGCCCCACCGCATCCCGGAGTACTCGGTGAGGTAGCCGGCCACCAGTTCCTGCTCGGCTTCGGCGAGGTCGAACGGGGTCCGGTTGAGCTCGGCCAGCGAAGCGATGAAGAAGATGATGCCGCCCACCAGCTGCGGGGCCCAGTACCAATCCCAGAAGTTGCCGCTCTGCCCCTCGACGATCTTGACCATGTTCATGGACCCGGCCATCACCATGACGCCGACCACCGCGAAGCCCATGGCCAGCTCGTAGGAGATCATCTGGGCGCCGGCGCGGAGGCCGCCGAGCAGCGAGAACTTGTTGTTGGACGACCAGCCGGCCAGCACCACGCCATACACCGCGATGCCCCCCATGGCCAGCAGGAGCACCAGCCCGGAGTCGAAGTTGGCGATGACGTAGTCGAACCGGTAGCCGAAGAGGTTGGGCGTCCCACCGACCGGCCCGAACGGCAGCACGGCCATCACCAGGAACGCAGGGATGAACATCACGTACGGCGCCAGCTTGAAGACCCGTTTGTCGGCCTCGGCCGGGATGATGTCTTCCTTCGAGAGCAGCTTGAAGATGTCGCCGAACGACTGGAACGCGCCTGCGGGGCCGAGGTAGGTGGGACCCACGCGGCCCTGGAAGAAGCCGGCGAACTTGCGCTCGAAGTAGATGATGAAGGCCACCAACGTCACCACGAGGATGGACATCAGCGCCGCTTTGATGATGAGGAATATGAGTTGGGCTATGGCGTCGTTCATCGGTCACAGTCTCCAAGGACGACGTCGATGCTGGCGAAGATGGCCACCATGTCGGCGATCATCTCGCCCTTGGCGAGCGCCGGCAGTGCCTGGCCGTGGTAGAAGCTCGGGGTGGTGAAGCGCACGCGCGCCGGCTTGCCCCCGCCCTCGGAACGGATGTACACACCCATCTCGCCCTTGGGGACCTCGATGGCCCGGTAGACCTCGCCCTTCGGCGCCTGCGGTCCGCGGAACACCTGGTTGAAGTCCTGGATCATCGCCCCGGACTGGCGCATGACCTCGGACTTGCGCGGCAGCACGTGCCCAGCGTCCTTGGAGATGAAGTCGCCGTCGGGCATCTGGTCGAGGCACTGCAGGATGATCTTGCAGGACTCGCGGATCTCCTTCATGCGGACCAGGAAGCGGTCGTACACGTCGGCGTTGTATTCGACGGCCACGTCGAAGTCGACCTCGCCGTACGCCGCGTAGGGCTCGTCCTTGCGCAGGTCGCGCGCGATGCCCGCGGAACGGAGCGGCGGACCGGTGACACGCCAGGCGTAGCAGTCCTCAGCGGTGAAGACGCCCACACCCTTGGCCCGCTTGTAGTAGATGCGGTTGTTCTTGACGATGCGCTCGTACTCTGCCACGCGCTTCGGCAGGAACTCCATGACCTTGCGGCACCGGTACTCGAAGCCGTCGGGGAGGTCTTTGGCGACCCCGCCGATGCGGGCGAACGAGTGGGTGAGCCGCGCGCCGCAGAGCATCTCCCAGAGGTCCAGGATGTACTCGCGGTCGCGGAAGCAGATGCAGAAGAAGGTCTGGGTTCCCAGGTCCATGACGTGGATGCCCAGCCACAGGATGTGGTTGGAGAGCCTGGCCAGTTCGTGGGCGATCGTGCGGATGTAGCGGCCGCGGTCCGGCACCTCGAGGCCCATGAGCTTCTCGGCCGCTTCGCAGAAGCCGTGGTTCATGGCGAACGAGGCGATGTAGTCGAGCCGGTCGGTGAGCGGGACGATCTGGTGATACGTCCGGTTCTCGCAGAGCTTCTCGATGCCGCGGTGGAGGTTGCCGACCTCGGGCCGCCCGTCGACGATGATCTCGCCGTCCAGGTCCAGCACGATGCGGTAGACCCCGTGCGTGGACGGGTGCTGCGGGCCGATGCTGATGGTCATCAGGTCGGCGCCGGGCTCGATCTCCTGGCGGGTGGCCGCCTTGCGGGCGATCAGCTCTTCGGTGGTGGGCCGCTTCGGCCCGGCCGGCGCGCAACCGTTGCCGTGCGCGTCATGGCCGTGGGAGTCGTGCCCGTGAGTGTCCACGGCCGCGCCGTGGGTGTCGGTGTGCGGATCGGCGCTCATCAGATCTTGCCCCGCAGGTCGGTACGTACCCGGCCGCCGACGGTGCCCTCGAGCGGGAAGTCCTTCCGCATCGGGAAGCCCTCGAAGTCCTCGGTGGTGAGGAGCCGGATGAGGTTCGGGTGGCCGGTGAAGCCGATGCCGTACATCTCCCAGGCCTCACGTTCGTCGAAGTTCGCCGACGGCCACAGCGAGGTGACAGACGGCACGGCCTGGCCCTCGGTGAGCGCCGTCTTGACGCGCAGCCGGTGGCCGTAGGTATGGGAGACGAGTTGGGCCACCAGGGCGAACGGCGCCGCGGCCCTCTCGGGCAGATGGTCGCCGAGCAGGCAGTCGAGCATGTCGAACTTGGTGGCTTCGTTGTCACGGCAGAAGGTCAGGACCTCCAGCCAGGCCTCGGGGGCCACGCTGATGGTGAGGTCACCGCGGAAATCGCCGGTCTCCAGGATGCGGGCGCCGAAGGCGGCGGTGATGGCGTCCATGAGAGCGGACATCAGGCCTTCACCTCCCCGGCGGCCGGCGCGCAGGCCTCAGCCGCAGCCGTCTGGGCGGCCAGCACGTCGCGGGCGGGGATGCGGCGCAGCCCGTCGTAGGCGTGGCGGCTCTGCTTGACGCGCTCGCGGAGCATCTCCAGACCCTGCCACAGGGCTTCCGGGCGGGGCGGGCAACCAGGCACGTACACGTCCACCGGGATCAGGCTGTCGATGCCCTGCACGATGTTGTAGGTGTCCCACACGTTGCCGGAGATGGCGCAGGAGCCCATGGCCAGCACCCATTTGGGGTCGGGGATCTGCTCGTAGAGCCGGACCACCCGCGGGGCCATCTTGATACTGCACCAACCGGCCACGATCATGCCGTCGGCCTGGCGTGGCGAGGCGCGCATGGCCTCCATGCCGAAACGCGACATGTCGAACCGCGACCCGCCGAGGGCCATCATCTCGATGGCGCAGCAGGCAAGACCGAACAGAAGGGGCCAGAAGGAGAAGCTACGGCCGAAGCCCAGCACCCTCTCGATCTGGACGGGCATGGCGATGCCGCCCGGGAACTGTACCGGGCCCCCCATCTCATCGTCGTCGAGGCTCTCGCCCGGCAGGCAGATGCCGCTCGCCGTGCGTTCCTCGAGCGCGGGCTGCAGCAGACCGTCACGCACCATGAGATGCGGGCGGTCGGCGGCGCCGCGGGGACGGCCCCCCTCGGGGTCATAACGGTAGAAACCGTCGCCAAGGATGGTCTCTCTCATTCCCATTCGAACACGCCCTTCTTCCAGGCATAGAAGTAGCCCACCAACAGGATGACGATGAAGACGAACATCTCCACGAGCGCGCTGGTGCCGAGCTCGCGCAGCGAGATGGCCCAGGGATAGATGAAGACCGCTTCAAGGTCGAACAGCACGAAGAGGACGGCCACCAGGTAGTAGTGGACGTTCATCGGCGCCCGGGCGTCGGACTCGGGCACTACCCCGCACTCGTACGGCTGGTCCTTGTTGGGGTTCTTGCTCTTAGGGGCAAGGAGATGGGAGATGAAAAGAAAAAGGATCGCCATGGCGGCGCCGATGGCGAGCATGAGTGCGAACTCGATGACGAGATCGATAGTCGGACTGACCAACCAAGCTCCTTACCCGGATGTGGATAGTTCCGGAGCTTGCCCCCCCGGGCAGCTCGTTGTCTTGCGGGAACATAACAAAAAGGTGAGTAAGGTGCAAATGATGGTCACGGAATAACACGCAACGAGCATGGAACTCCGTCCCACACTGCAGGCGGTAATGCTTCGCCCGGACCGGGCGCCGTGATCCTGACCGGCACCTGACCACTTGCCCGAGCCCCGGGCGCGCAGCGGCCGGGGGAGCGGGTGTGGGCTATACTTCCCGGCACACGATCCTGGAGGATCATGCATCTTGATTTGCAGTGTCACGTAAGTTGAGGATCCAGTAGTGGCGAAAGATCCGACCAGGAGCATGCCCCTCATGGGGCACCTCGGCGAGCTCCGCAAGCGCATCACCTACGTCGCGATAGTCGTCGTGGTGTTCGTCATCGCGGCCTTCATCGAGAAGGACTACGTGTTCAGGGTCATCATGTGGCCGCTCAAGAACACGCAGATCCACTCGCTGCTCACCCTTGCGCCGACCGAAGCCTTCATGCAGGTCTTGAAGGTGTCCATCTACGCCGGCCTGATCTGTTCGCTGCCCTACATCCTCTACCAGTTCTGGGCCTTCATCCTGCCCGGGCTGTACGAGAACGAGAAGCGCGGCGTCTTCCCGTACGTGGCCCTCACCACGATCCTGTTCCTGGCCGGCATCTCGTTCGGCTACTTCATCGTGCTGCCCATCGGCCTCAAGTTCATGGTGGGCTACGGGATGCGGATCCAGATCGACGGCACGGCGGCCATCGTGCAGCAGCTCCAGATGGAGAAGTACATCAGCTTCGTCTCCATGTTCGAGCTGGCCTTCGGCATCGTCTTCGAACTGCCGCTCGTCATGATGCTCGTCGCCTGGGCAGGCGTCCTCGACCACAAGAAGATGGCCAAGGGCCGCAAGTACGCCATCCTCATCGAGGCGGTCATCGCCATGGTGCTGACGCCCAGCCAGGACCCGGTGAGCATGATGCTCATGCTCATCCCGCTCATCGTCCTGTATGAGTTCGGCATCGTCCTCGCCCGAGTGGTCACCAAGCGGCGGGCCCGCCGCCGCGAGGAGAAGGCGCTCGCCGCTGCGGAAGAGGCTGCGAAGCAGCAGCTCGGCGACACCGAGACCGCGACCACGACCACGATCGCCGGCTAGGCGCCCGCCCGCTCAGACTGGATCCCGGCCGATCCCCGCTCGGGGCCTCGCTTCCACCGGAGCTTTGATGGTGTTACCATCAGTCCTATGGCACGACACTCTTCTTCGGACAAGCCGAGCGGCGCCGGCCGGCGCGACCAGCTGCTGAAGCCCGTCGTCCCGCGGACGATCACCGACCAGGTGGCCGAGCAACTCCGCAACCTCATCAACTCCGGCGAGTACAAGCCTGGAGACCGCATACCCTCCGAACGCGACCTCGCCGCCCGGCTGGGCGTCGGCCGCCCCGCGGTCCGGGAGGCGGTGCGGGAGCTGAAGGCCCAGGGTCTGCTGGTGGTCGGCAGGGGAGCCCAGGGGACGAACGTCGCCAAGCTCCCGTCCCCCAGCTTCGCCGACAACATGACGCCCTTGCTCGGTTCGGGCGCGGAGCGCATGACCGAGCTCATGGAGATCCGCAGCGCCGTCGAGATCGAGGCTGCCGGCCTGGCAGCGCGCCGGGCCACCATAGAGGACATCCACCGGCTCAGCAGCCTCGCGGCCGGGCCGGGCAAGCTGTTGTCCCCGGACGAGGACGCCGCCTTCCACGCCGCGATAGCCCAGGCGACCCACAACCCGCTGTTCGAGCGGGTCATCCGGGAACCGGTGGACCTCCTCCACGATCACATGGCCGCCATCCTGAACGCCTACTACGCCGAGCCGGGCGGCGGGATCGCGCTCCACCAGCAGCACGAAGCCATACGGAGGGCCATCCGGGCGGGCGACGAGCAGAAGGCCCGCGTGGCCATGCGGCAACACCTCGACTACGTGGCCCGCGGCCTCGCCCAACTGGCAGGCACCGGGCGGGTCATGCGGCTGGTGTTCGTCGACCTCGGCGGGACGCTGGTGTCGGGGCCCCGGCACATCTCGGAGCGTGTCAAGAAGACCATAGCCACGGTCCGCGAGGGCGGGGTCGAGGTCGTATTGGTGTCGTCCCGGCCGCCACGGGCCATGCGCCCGTTCTACCAGCAGCTCGGACTGATGACCCCGATGATCGCCTGCGACGGCGCCCTGCTCTGGGACGTCCACGCGGCGGCCGGCAGGCAGCGGGTGTCACTCCCGTCCGCCCTGGCGGCCGAGATCGTCGAGGCCGCCCGGGGTCTGGGAGCCATCCCCAACGTGGAGAGTGACGACGAGTGGTTCACCGACCGGCTCGGCGAACTCGCCCGAGACGGCGTGGTCAACGTGGACGTGTCCGAGCCGAACGACATCGGCCGGATAGACGAGGTGATCAAGGCCGGCGAGCCCATAGACAAGGTGTTCGTGGACCTCCGCGATCTGGACGACCGCATGGCGGCGGCGGCGCAGGTCAGCCTGCAGCGCACCTTCGCCGGGCGGGCCAACATCTACGAGCACCTCTCGGGCCTGCTCGACTTCACTTCGATCGAGGCCTCCAAAGCACACATGGCCCAGCAACTCGCTCGGCAGATGGGCATCCCGGCCGAGCAGGTCATGGCCATCGGCGACCACGACAGCGACGCCGGTCTGCTGCAGTGGGCCGGCGTGGGCGTGGCCATGGGTAACGCCACTCCGGCGGCCAAGAGCGTGGCGGACGTCGTAACCTCGTCGAACCTGAGGGACGGCGTGGCCGAGGCGTTGGAGCAGTGGGTCCTGGGGCGCCGCGGTGGGGTGATGAGCGTGCCCAACCCCGGCATGGTGGGCGACTGACCCGGAGGCACGTCTGCTGGTGCCTCGCACCGGCCTCCCCGGCGTCGGCGGCCGTCTACAGAATGGCGGCGAGCGCCGCTCCCAGGTAGCCACCGTAGAGCCCCCCGCCGAAGAGCAGGGAACCGACTCCGAACCCGCCCTTGCTGAAGCGCAGCCGCAGGTAGAGCAAGGCGCCCGAGACCAGCGCCACGCAGGCCGCGACGGCCGCATACCAGTCGCCGTCAGACCACAGCCGCCATTCGGTGAAAGCCAGTCCGATGGCTACCGGGAAGGTGCTCTGGAAGACCATGGCCCCGGTGATGTTGCCCAGGGCCAGGGTGTCCTTCTTCTGGCGCATCCACATGACGCTGTTGAACTTCTCGGGTAGCTCGGTGGCCACCGGGGTGATGAGCAGG
>CAIQPS010000092.1 GCA_903873715.1 uncultured Actinomycetes bacterium | reverse complement strand
GCGGCCTGGGTGGCGGCGAGTTGGTCCTTCTCTTTGGCGAGCTCGGCGTCGAGTTCCGTCTTGCGCTGCGATACCTCCGACTTGTAGCCGGTGACCTGTTTGAGCAGGTCGGCGTCCTGTTCGCTCAGGCGCTGCAGTTGCTCGTAGCGGCCGATGAGGTCCGAGAAGCTGCTCGCGTCCAGGAGGACCGAGAGCATGCTGAGGTCGCCGGACTTGTAGATGTCCACCACCCGCTGGTTCAGCCGGTCCTGCACTGTGGTCAGGTCGGCTTCCGCCTTGGTGACGTTCTTCTGGGTCTTCTTGATGGCGGACTGGGTGTCCGCGAGTTGCTGGGAGGCGTAGTCGTATTCTTCAGCCGCCGCGCCCAGTTCCTCGTCGAGTTGCGCGATGAGGGCGCGCAGGTCCGCGGCCTGGTCGACGGCCTTCTGGATCTTGGGAGTGGTGGCCTGCGCGACGCCCGAGAATGCGACGAGAAGGACCGACGCGATGAGGACGAGCGCGAAGGCCCGCCTCGTGCCTATCCGTCCGGCGATGTTGAAGTCTGGCACGTTCTCTCCTGACCCGTCCATTCGCCCCAGCGTCATGCCGGGTCGGGCCCCTCTGCCGGTTCGACCAGAGAGTCGGATTATACCGTCATTGCGTGGAGCGCAGGGACCGTCCGGCCGCTCACGGTGCCTGGAGCAGCGTCCCCTGGATGTCGAGCGCGTCCAGGTCCACCATGTCCCCCGACGAGAGTGCGTCGCTGTACCCGCTGTAGTCCAGGACCACCTTGTGGATACCCAGACTGAGTCCGGTCTTGCTGAAGACCACCTGCTGGTAGTACACGTAGTTGGGCGTGAACAGGTCGGGATAGGAGCTCTGAGCCGACCCGTCTATGGTCACCTTCATCTTGCCCATGCCCGTGCTCGTGGCGGCTATCACCTTGAACCCCGTTCCGTAGAACTTCACCGTCACCGGTGCGTGCGACTCGGTGATGCGGATGTATCCGCCGGAATACGCACCGGCCATTGCCCAGCCCCACGGAGACTGGTACGAGAGGAGCGGCGAATCCTCCTGGTAGCGCGAGTATGCGGGGGCCGGAGTGCCCGCCACCTCGACTGCGTCGATATTCACCATCGCGGAGTTGGACGCGTCGTTCTTGCCGCCCGTGTAGTTGAGGACGACGACGTGTGTGCCGTCGGTGAGGCCGGTCTTGGTGAGCACCGGCTTCTGAAAGAGGAAACCGCTGTCGTAGAGGTCGACATAGTAGTTCTTCGACCAGTCGACGGTCACCTTGAGCTTGCCGAAACCCGGGCCCTTGGTGCAGATCAACCTGAACGCCGTGCCGGTGAACCTGAAGGTCATCGGAGCGTTCTCGCTCGTCGTGCGCATGGTCCCGCCCGAATAGCTCGGCACGCCCGCGGGCGTCGACCACGCGGTCTTGTACGACAGCAGGGAAGACGTCTCCTGGACGCGCTTGTAGTACGTGAACAACGATCCCGCCCCGGTGGCCGACCCGAGGCCGCCGCTGTTGAAGACACGGACGTACACCAATCCGGCGTCGTGAGCCGGGGAGACCGCGGTGACCTCCGTCGAGGAGACCACGGTGAAGCTGGTGGCCGGTGTGTCCCCGAACGTCACAGCCGACGTCGAACCGAGGTACGACCCCTTGATCGTCACCTTGGTGCCGCCGTATGTAGTCCCGTGGTCCAGGCTCACCGAAGAGACCGCCGGGAAGATGAGGATCGGATCGCCCACCACCGCGGGACCGGCTTGGGCCGCGCCCGAGAAGGCCAACGCCAGCAACCCGGCGGCCAGCACCAGCGCCCCCACGACGACCCGGATCCGTCGTCCGCGACACCACCCGGCAGCAGAAACGCACCCTTGCTTCACGGCCTCTCGTCTCCTTCGGCAGATATCCCCGACCAAACAGACACAAAGGCGTCAGTGTACCCGCTTCCGCGACTCAGTGTCAGTCTTCCGGTATCCTCGTCGATGGTGCGCGTCGGCACGACGGGAGAAGCGTGGGTCATGGGCTGGTCCGAGTCTTACATGGACGACATGGTGAAGGCAGAATTAGAGTCGCTCAGGCTCCAGCCGGCCTCTGTCGCCGACTTCGGGTCCATCACCCCGGGCGCGGCTGATCCCGCGGGACCGGGCACGTCTGAAGCACCAGCCGGTGAGGTCGTGCCCGGGCCGGAGGCTGACGAGGGCTGAGCGGCGCGGCGGCGCCCTTGTCTGTCCGCACCCTGCGCTAGCATGGTCTGAAGCACCGCATCCGACTCAGGGTGGTTGTCTATGCGCTTCCTCCATACCGCGGACTGGCATCTTGGCCGCATCCTCCATGGCGTCAGCCTCCTGGATGACCAGAGGTACACCCTGGACGGCTTCTGCGACGTGGTCCGTGACGTCCGGCCGGACGCGGTCGTCATCTCCGGGGATGTGTACGACCGGGCGGCGCCGCCCGCCGACGCGGTGGCGGCGCTCGACGAGTTCCTCACCCGGCTGGTCATGGAGCGCCGGGTGCGGGTCATCGCCATCGCGGGGAACCACGACAGCCCCGAGCGGCTGGCTTTCGGGTCCAGGGTGCTCTCGAGCGGCGGCCTCGACGTCGTGGGGCCGCTCGCGGCCGAGCCCGCGTCCATCCTGCTGGCTGATACCAAGCCGCAGGTGCGCTTCTGGGCGGTCCCCTACGCCGAACCACCCTCGATAGCCACCCTGCTGGACGACGACTCCATACGCGGCCACGAAGCCGCGATGTGCCGCCTGCTCGACCGCATCCGCGAACGCAAGACCGATGGGGAACGGTCGGTGCTCGTCGCGCACGCCTTCGTGGCCGGCGGGTCCGTGTCCGAGTCCGAGCGCCCGCTGTCGGTCGGGGGCACCGGGGCGGTCGCAGCCGAGGCGTTCCACGGCTTCGACTACGTCGCCCTCGGGCACCTCCACCGGCCCCAATCCTTGGACGGAGGAGCCATCCGCTATTCCGGGTCCCTGCTCAAGTACTCCTTCAACGAGTGGGAGCAGCCCAAGTCGGTCAGCCTCGTGGAGATCCCGGAGAGCGGGCCTGCTCGTGTCGAGGAGATCAAGCTGCCCATCAAGCACGACCTGCGCAAGATCAGCGGGACGCTCGACCAGTTGCTCTCCACCGTGCCCGCGGTCGGGCGCGACGACTACATCTGGGCCGACCTGCTGGACGCCACCCCCGTCTACAACGCCGTCGAGCGGCTGCGCTCCATCTACCCCAACATCATGTACGCAGCTCGCCTACAAACGGCGATACCCGCCGGGAACGGTGACGGCCCCAGGCCCGACCCCAGCCGGCACACTCTGTCCCAGCTCTTCCACATGTTCTACAAGGAGATCAACGGCGAGGAGCTCAGCGAGGCCCACACCGCGGTGCTGACCGGACTCATCGAGGAGTTCGAGCGCACGAGGGAGGGCCGCTGACGTGCGCCCCGTGAGATTGGAGATGACCGCCTTCGGCCCCTTCGCCGGCATGGAAGTGGTCGATTTCAGGGAGTTGGGCGAAAGCTGCTTCTTCCTCATCCACGGTCCCACCGGCGCCGGCAAGACCTCGGTGCTGGACGGGATGTGCTTCGCCCTCTACGGGCAGGGCACGGGCAGCGAACGCGAAGCCAAGTTCATGCGCAGCGACTTCGCCCGCGAGGACGTGGCCACGCACCTGGTGTTCGATTTCACCATCGGTCCGGAGCTCTACCGCATCTCCCGGCGCTTGAAACAGGACCGCAGGAACGCCAACGGTACCGTCAGCCAGGTCCTCCCCCAGGCGACGCTCTGGCGCAGGACCGGGGCCGCTAACGACACGACCCTCGGAGAGGTCCTCGCCGACGGCGTGACGGCGGTCGGCGAGAAGATCACGGGGCTTCTGGGCTTCTCCGTGGAACAGTTCCGCCAGGTGGTCATGATCCCGCAGGGCGAGTTCCGCAAGCTGCTCTCCGCCAAGTCGGCGGACCGGCAGGAGATACTGGAGCAGCTCTTCAACGCGCGCCTCTACGGTCAACTCGAGACCTTCCTCAAAGACAAGGCGAGTGTCGCCCGCCGGGACCTCGCCGCCGTCCATCAGCAATTGGCCGGCGTCTTCGGCCAGCTCGAAGTGACCGACCACGAGCAACTACTGGCCCGCCTGGACCGGGCCCGCGGCGACCTCATCGACGCCCGCCAGACGGCCGAAACTGCCACGGCCGAAGCCGACGCGGCTGCCCGCCGCCTCGAGGCGGGCAAGCAGATATCGACGCTGTTCGAAAGATGCGTGCAGGCGGGAGGCCGGCTGGAGACCTGCCTTGGCCTCTTGGACACCGCTCAACAGACGTTCACCGCAGCGGCGGGCGCGCTGGACCAGGAACACAGCCGCGACCCCGAGCGCGATGCCGCCCGGACGCGAGTGGCCGACCTCGAGAAGATCGCCGGAAAGGCCACCGCCCTCAGCGAGGCGGAGACCCGGCTGAAGACCGCCCAGGCTGCCGTCACCACCGCTGGAGACCGCCTCGCGGCCGCCGAGGCCTCAGAGAGCGACCTTCGCGGCGCCGTCGGCGCCTGCGGCGACAAACTCAAGGCGGCGCTCGAAGCGGCGGCCCTCCTCCCACGCTCCGAGGCGCTGCTGAACGAGGCCACCGCCCTTCTCACGAACGTCGTCGCGCTGGCCCGATGGCAGCGCCGCAACGAGGTCCGAGCAGCCAAAGTCGCCCAGCTCGAAGCCGCAGCCCTCGCGGCCGCCGACCGACGCGACGCAGCCCGGCAGGGTCTGAGGACGCTCCAGGAACACTGGCGCACCGGCCAGGCGGGCATGCTTGCCCGCACCCTCCTCGACGGACAGCCCTGCCCTGTGTGTGGGTCGGCCCACCACCCCGCTCCCGCCACAGCCGCCAGCGACGCCCCGGCCGAGGATGAGCTCGAGACCGCGCAGTCCGAGCTCGATGGTCTCGATCGTCTGGCCGCCGCCGCTATGGAGAGGCATCAGAAGGCGCGGCAGAGGCTCGCAGCGGCAGAGGCGACCCTCAAGACCATCCGCGTGCAGATGGGCGGCGGCGCCGGCGCGGACCGGGCCGGGCTCGAGTCTCGCATCGACGGGCTCCGGCAGGAGATAAAGCCGCTCCAGGATCTGGCGCAGACCATCCCTGCGCTCGAGCGGGATCTCGCCGCGATCCAAGAAAGGCATACCGCGGCCGGGGAGGCCGCCCAGACCGCCCGGCAGACCCTCCACGACGCCCAGATCGGCGAGAGCAGCGTAAGCACGGTCCACCAGGAGCGGCTCAAGGAGGTCCCCGAGGAGTACCGCCTCCCCCAGGTCCTTGCGCAGGCCATATCCGAAGCCAAGCTCTCCCTGCAGCGTCTGGATTCGGCTCTCAAGCAGGCAGAGGAGGCCAAGCAGGCCGC
>CAIQPS010000091.1 GCA_903873715.1 uncultured Actinomycetes bacterium | reverse complement strand
TCTCGTCGAAATTGGCCGTCTCGAGGCTCTTGAGCAGCTTCGCCGCCTCCATGGGCGTGTAGAACCTGCCCTGCTCGATGGCCTTCTTGGCTTCCTTGAAGCGCTTGGAATCCTTGCTCATGTCACATACCTCCTGGTGGTCAAACGGCTCTCGCCTCCCACCTCCTGGCCCGTGGCCCCGTGGAATGAGCACTCCCGGGCGGGCCGACCTACCGGGCGCCGCCGCGTCAGCTGCGGCGCCGGCTCACTACCGATGCGTCAGTCGACTACCGTGACACCCATGCTCCGCGCGGTGCCGGCCAGCGTGTTCATGGCCGCTTCGACGTCGAGAGCGTTGAGGTCCGGCATCTTGATCTCGGCGATCTCCCGCAGCTGAGCCTTGGTGATCTTGCCGACTTTGTCCTTGCGCGGGTTGGCGGCGCCTTTGCTGATGCCCGCGATGTTACGGATGAGCACGGCCGCCGGGGCGGTCTTGAGGACGAACGTGAAGGAGCGGTCCTCGAACACGGTGATCTCGACGGGGACGACCTCGCCCATCTTCTCCTGGGTCTGGGCGTTGTACGCCTTGCAGAACTCCATGATGTTCACGCCGTGCTGGCCCAACGCGGGGCCGACCGGGGGAGCCGGGTTCGCTTTCCCGCCCACGATCTGCAGTTTGACTATCGCCCGTACCTTCTTCGCCACTTTGATTCTCCGTATCTATCTCGTGATCCCCGGGCTGGCTACCCGGACGAGGCGGCCGAACACCGGCGCCGCTAGATCTTCTTGACCTGCTCGAAACCCAATTCGGTCGGTGTATCCCGCCCGAAGATCGACACCATGACCTTGAGCTTGCTCTGCTCGATGTTGACCTCAGAGACCTCACCGGTGAAGTCGGCCAGCGGGCCGCTCACCACGCGCACCTGGTCGCCCACCACGAACTCGGCCTTGGCCTTGGGCTTGGCGACGGTGGTGGTATGCAGGATGCGGTCCACTTCGGACGGCATCAGCGGGGTCGGCTTGTTCTCGCTGCCGACGAAACCGGTGACGCCGGGAGTGTTCTTGACCAGGGACCAGGAGTCGTCGGTGAGGATCATCTTGACCAGCAGATAGCCGGGGAAGATGCGTCGCTCGACCTGGACCTTCTCGCCGCCCTTGGTCTCGACCACCTGCTCGGTGGGGACCACGATCTCTTTGAAATACGGTTCCTGATGCATCGACTGGATGCGGTGCTCGAGATTGGTGCGAGCCTTGTTCTCGTGCCCCGAGTACGTGTTGATCACGTACCAGCGCGCATCCAACGTCGCCGTGATGTCTTCAGTCACTTCTACTACCCCAGTTTCACGGCGCGGACGATGAGGTTCCAGACGAAGTCCCACACCCCGATGTATACGCCGGCGATGATGACCGCGACGATCACAACGCCCGTGGAGGTGATGAGTTCCTTCCGCGGCGGCCAGGTGACCTTGCTCATCTCCACACGCACTTCCCTGAAGAACGTGCGCATGCGGCCCGCCGGTTTGGTGACGACGGTGCCGCGCGGGGCCTGACCCTGCTGCTTCGATGAGGAAGCGGACGAACGAGCGAACGGGTTCTTGAGACCCCCGCCGTTCTGTTTGGCCGGGGCCTTGGTGGTGACCGTCTTGTCGCTGACGCTCTTGGCCATCTCTACTCTCTTCGGGAAGAAGTGGCAGGGCAGGAGGGATTCGAACCCCCAACATCCGGTTTTGGAGACCGGCGCTCTACCGTTGGAGCTACTGCCCTACGTACCCAGCCTTCCTGCCGGATTACTTGGTCTCTTTATGAACCGTGACCGTATCGCACCACTTGCAATACTTGTTCAGCTCGATCCGCTCGGGATCGTTGCGCTTGTTCTTCATAGTGGTGTAGTTACGGCGCTTGCATTCCTGGCAAGCCATCGTGACCCGGACCCGCATTACTTCACCTGTTCCTAGCTGTTTTAACGCCCGTGCATGCTACCACAAACGCAGGTAGCGGCGAGAGGACTCGAACCTCTGACACGCGGATTATGATTCCGCTGCTCTGACCGACTGAG
>CAIQPS010000090.1 GCA_903873715.1 uncultured Actinomycetes bacterium | reverse complement strand
GGTCAGGCCGGCCTTGGCGAGGAAGCTGCGCCGCGTGAGGCGCGTGTTTGCGAAGACGTCCAGGTTCGTGGTCTTGTCGCTGTTGTTCAGTCCCATGAGCTCCGCCCATTCCGGGGTTGACCGTACCGTCGGCTATCGAACCAGGATCGAGGCTGATGCAGTGGCGAGAGCCGGGGCCGCGACGTCTCGCACGGCCCCGGTTCGCCGCTCAACTGAACCGGGAGATCAGGCGCTGGCCACCGGAGGCTTTGCCTCTTCGGGAGCATCGGCAGGCGACGACATGATCTTCCACTGCATCGGCGGCGCATCTGCCGGAATGGTGCCGGTCTCCTTGCAGAGGTCGATGACGTTCGTCTCCTTCTCGGTCCACGTCTGGTCCATGTAGACGGTCTGCACGCAGGAGTCGTGGTTCTCGAGATAGCCGAGGAACCAGTCCAGCTCCTTCTGGTTCTTGACCGTGTAGAGGTCGGGGTACGTCGTGATGCTGGCCTGCTTGTCGGCCCAGTACTCGTTGACGCCCACCTGCCACATCATGTTGAAGCCCTCGCACAGCTTGGGGTTCTCCTCGACCCATTTCTTCTGGCCCACGAAGAGGTTCATCATGACGCCAATGTGCTTCTTCTCGGGGTCGAAGTACTCGCGGTAGAACTCCCAGCCCGTCGGCTGATCCGGCCAGAGCCAGCGGTGGGTGTTGTTGACCATGTAGGGGATCTCGTAGTCGATGAGGCCGACGACAGCATCTACCTGGCCGCGCTCGAGGGAGATCGGCATTGCGTCGAACTCCTGCACCGTGCACTTGAAGTCGCCGCCGCCGAGCCGCATGTCGAGGCCGTACTTCTTGAGGATCATGGCCCGCCACATGATCTGGTCGGCGCCGCCGCCGCTGACCGCGATCCTCTTGCCCTTGAGGTCTTCGATGGTCTTGTAGGGGGAGTCGGCCTTGACGAAGATGGTGTTGCGCATCATGTTGTACTGGCCGAAGGCGATGAACTCCTTGCCGGAGTTGAGCATCATCGTCGGGGTCTCGTAGCTGGCCGTCGAGGCGATGTCTGCGTGGCCGCCCACAAACCAGGCCGTCTCGTCCCAGGTCTCGGTGTTCACGATCTTCATGTTGTACTTTTCTTCGTAGCGCGCCACGATCCCGGTGTCGTTCATGTAGTTCCAGATGGGATCCGGGGCGAACACGAAGCGGACGATAGACGCCTCGCCGCCGGCCGTCGTGGCGTCTGTGCTGCCGCCGCTGCTGCCGCACGCGGCGAGGGTAGGCACGGCGCCCACCACACCGAGTCCGGCGGCAACGAGTCCCGCCTTTGCCAGGAAGCTGCGGCGGGTCATTGGTGCGTCGAGACCCGCCTTGCTGGGCTTTCCGTTCTGTGTCAAGGAATCCCTCCCATTCCCGAGTGATGGGCCGTTGCGCCTGCAGAGGCAACGGATCCGCGCGACTTGCTGGGCAGTGTATTCCTGTCTCTCAGAGATTCATAGGTACCTGGTGCTACGTTGGTCGTATCAGGGGAGTTGCACCCACGTGCCCTCGCGCCCGGAGCGCAACGCCGCCTCGGTGATTCTGGAGACGGCCAGGCCGTCGGCGAAGGACGCGCCGGCCGGTCGTTCCTCGGCGATCGCCGCGAGGAAGTCCTTGAGCTCGATGACCATGCCGTCCGAGTACCCCATGCCCATGCCCGGCAGGTGGATGAAGGCCCCGGCTTCGGGGAAGGCCGGGCCCATCAGCAGCGTGCGGAAGCCCTGGCGATTGCGGGGCTCGGTGGCGTCGCACCACTCGAGCTCATTCATGCGCTCGCTGTTGAAGCGCAGCGAGCCCTGGCTGCCGTTGACCTCCCAGCTGTGATGATGCTTGTTGCCCCACGCCAGCCAGGTCGTCTCGAACACACCCGTCGCCCCGTTCGCGAACCGCACGAGCATGCCGGTGACGTCGTCCACGTCGACCTGCCGCATCGTCTCCGTCCCGGGCACGCGCCGCTCCTTGATGAGCGTCACCGTCTGGGCTGTGAGGCTGTGGAAGTCGCCCGCCAGGAATCTCGCCATGTCGAGGTTGTGCGAGCCGAGGGTGCCGAGCGCTCCTGCTCCTGCCTCCTCAAGACTGAAACGCCAGGCCCAGGGAGCGTCAGGTGAGGCCTGGGCATCGATCGCGAAGAGGCCGCGGACATGGCGGATGTCGCCGAGGGCGCCGCTCTGGATCAGCTCGCGGGCCGTGAGGCTGGCCGGCAGGTGGCGGTAGTTGAAGCCGATGGCGTTGACGACGCCGGCACGCTCGACGGCCGCCACCATGCGCTCCGCCTCCGCCACGCTGTTGGCGAGCGGCTTCTCGCAGAAGACGTGCTTGCCCGCCTGCGCCGCGGCTACCGCCACGGGCTCGTGAAAGCGGTTGCCGACGCAGATGTCGATGACGTCGATCTCGGGGTCCTCGAGCGCCGCCTGCACGTCTGTCGCCATCTTCGGCACCGAAAACCGC
>CAIQPS010000089.1 GCA_903873715.1 uncultured Actinomycetes bacterium | reverse complement strand
TCGCGGCGGCGCCGCAGGCGCCCACGCCCACGGCCACGGGCCGCGGCACCGCACCCCAGCCCTCCGGCGCCACGCCGCCGCACACCCCGGACCGGGCCGACCTCGCCGTCACCCCCGAGACCGCCGCCGCCCGCGAGGACATGGCCGTGGCAAGCTTGTTCGGAGGGTTGTGCCTGGCCAATGCCGGACTCGGGGCGGTGCACGGCATAGCCGGTCCGCTCGGCGGGATGATCGACGCACCCCATGGCGCCGTCTGCGCAGCGCTACTGCCACCCGCCATCGAGGGCAACCTGCGCGCTTTGCGCGAACGAGCTCCCGAGAGCCCGGCCCTATCCCGGTATCAACGGGTGGCTGCGCTACTCACCGGAGACCCCGTCGCCGCGCCGGACGACGCCGTCACCTGGCTGCGCGATCTGGTCGAGGAGCTCGGGATACCCGGGCTGGCCGGCTACGGGGTCGACGCGGCCCTGACGGTCGAGTTGGTCGCCAACGCCGCCCGCGCCAACAGCATGAAGGCCAACCCGATCGAGCTTACGCACGCAGAGCTGACCGCCATCGTCGAAGCTGCGCTCTGACCGGCGCGGCGCCGCCGTCAGCGCTGCGCCACCCTCGCCGCGACGCGCATCGCCCGCTTCCGCCCAAAAAGAAGGCCTCCCGCTCGGGGAGGCCTCATCTCTCACAGCAGTCGGACGGAACGGCCGTCGGGTCTACTCCCCGGAACCGTAGACCGGCACCCAGTCCAAATACGGCTTGCTGGAATCGAGATCACGTTTGCGGCGAGGTGACGTGGTCACCAGGGAACCGAGCAGGTCCTGCGACGCTGCCGCCACCCGGTCCACCGCCTTCATCATCACCTCTTCGTTGGCCGGAGCCGGCTTGTAGAACCCGGCGATCTTCCTCACATATTCCATGGCGGCCGCGCGGATCTCATCCTCGGCCACCGGGGGCTCGACGTTGTAGAGGGTCTGGATGCTCTCGTACATTCCTGTTTCCTCTCAGGTCGCGTCGGTTCTGTAGTTCTCGCGTCGGCGCTCGACACTGACCAACCTGGCCCGATTGTTGCAGGAATCCCCGAGATATTCAACCTGCAATTTTATTCTCAGTTGTATACTACCTACCGGTAGGTAGCTTCGGCCACCTTCACCACGGTGTTCCAGGAGCGTGTGGTCACGTCCTTGCCGAGGCCGCTCTCCAGGAGGCGCATCAGTTCGGGGGTCCCCCACCCGGGCACGAGCTCTATCGCGGTGAGCACCTCTCCCGCCGTGATCCGCACCAACCGGACGCGTTCGTCGCCAAGATCCGTCTCGTCTGGCGCAGGTCTCGAGAGGAACGTGACATAGAGTCTCGTCGCCGGAGTCACAGCCACCGCCACGAACGGGTCCGCCGCCACCAAGGCGGCGAGGTCTGCGGCACGCCTCAGTGCCACCCCGGTCCTGGAGCTGAGACCCTCCGCCAGCCCGGCCTCGATCCGAGCGCGCAACTCCCCGGGTCCCGGAGCATCGGGCGTCGAGAAGACCACGTTGCCGCTGGCCTGCACCGTCCTGACGTCCACGAACCCCATCGCCTCGAACGCCGCCCGCAGGTCGGCCATCTTGACGGCCTTGTTGCCGCCCACGTTTATGCCCCGCAAGAACGCAGCCCACCGCATGGTCGGACCCTCCTGCGACCAAGGTCGTACACGCCTCCCGGTGCCGGCCGGGTACGCTCACGATAGCAGCGCCCGGTGCCACGGCGCCGCTCCGAACCCCGCCCGCCTAGAAAAGTGTCGAGCCCGCCGGGGGGTGCGGGCTCGATGGGAGGGACGATGCGCCGCGACGCCGCGGCGAGATAGAGGCCTATCTGGCCAGCCGCACCAACATCGCTTTCGCGTAGTAGGCGTGGCCGCGGCCGATCCACCGGAAGGCGTGGAACCAGCCCAGCAGGATCAGGAAGCCGATGATCACCGAGAACGGCATCGACCAGACCGGGAGCCCCGACCACACATGGGTCACTCCATCCACCGTGAACGAGTAGTCGGTCCAGGACCGCCCCCACCCGAGTTGCACGAACGGAGCCGCGATCAGCGCCAGCCCCGTCGCAAGACCGGTGACCGCGAAGGTGAAGTACACGATGCCCACCGGCAACATCAACACCAGGTACACCAGTGAAGCCCAGGTCCGGCCGTCCTTGAGCCAGAACCACAGCCTCTGGAAGAACGACCCCGGGAATTCCGACCGTGGCCGGCGGGGCATCCGCGTACCGAGGAGGGCTTCCACCAGGCGGCCCTCCGCCAGCGCCATCCCCCGGATGAAGGCCAGCGTCAGCAGCAGCAACGGCAGCCCGATCAAGAGGATGCTCGTCCCCAGACTGGTGGACACCATGGTCACGACCACGGTGAAGTAGGTGATGCCTGTCCCCAGCGAGAGAAGCATATAGAGGAGCGACTTCCAGACCTGCCCGTCGATGAACACGCCGAAGACGTCGCGCCATGCGCTCGAGGGGGCCTGCGGCACCGAGGCTCCCATGCCCGGTCTGGCCGGGAAGGCCACCGGCGGCACACCCGCGGCCGCAAGCGGCGCGCCGGATCCACCCGCACCTAGAGCGGCGCCCTCGGCGTTCTGCCCGGCGACGCCCGCCGCCTGGACGTCCGCGTTCGCGTCAGGAGTGGCCACGGCGGCCGACGCCGCCGCGCCGGTCCCGGGCTGAACCGGTTCGGCGGTCTCGACATAGGCGGCCGCGACCTCGGCGGGCGTCCCATAGTGATCGACGATGTCCTCGAACGCGCGCCCGGCGGCCAGTTCCGCTTGGAGATGCTCCTCCGCATCGAAGAGAGCGTCCTGCACCAGCGCCGGGTCCGATCCGGCGAGGGCGGCCTGAAGCTCCTTGAGATAGCCGGTCATGTCACTAGCCACGGTGTCCCTCCAACACTGCGTCGACGAATTCTCGTGTCCTCACCCACGCCCCCTGCCAGAGGGTGAGGGCCTGACGGCCTTCCTCGGTGACGGAGTAGTACCTGCGAGGCGGCCCGCTCACAGACGGTTCCACCAGGCTCGACACCAGCCCCGCAGACTCCAGCGAGCGGAGCACCGGGTAGAGCGTCCCCTGCTTGACCGGAAGGCCTTCTCCGAACGAATCCAGTTCCTTCGCGATCTGATAGCCGTAGAGCGGTTCCCCGGCCCGCGCTACGAGCGCCAGAAGGGCCAGCGAGACGACGCCGGAGCTCAGTTCCTTCTGGAGCTTCCGCACGCCGGCTTCGAGCCCGGGCGCTGCGATGTCGGGATCGTCTAGCATTCACTTCCGCCTTATAGCGATTTCTGCTTAGTACGCACCGTATACTACTCTTAACTTCGTAATAGTCAAGCGTTGTTTCTCGCTACCGGTGCAGTCGTCCCGTGCGCGCTATGCAGGCGAACCCGGAGCCCGGCTAGGGAGCCGCCGGGAGCGGGGTGAAGCCCTGTTCGGCGAAATGCCGGTCGACCGCGAAAGCCGTCCGGATCCCCAGGTTGCGCATGATGATGAAGCTGGCGTGATCGACCAGGCTCACGTCCCGCCTGCGCGCGCCGAGAAGCGCGGCTGCCGCCTGGGCGTGCGTGCGCTCGTCTATCCACGCCACGTTCACGAAGGGTGTGACGTAGGTGGTGAGCGCATCGACGGCGTCGAGGCCGAGGCGGCTCTGCAGGAGAGCCTTGAGTTCGAGCAGTACGTAGTTGCTGGTGTGAAGCCCGGTGTCTGACGACAGCAGGCCCGCCCACGCCGCAGCCGCGGCCGCGTGCGCCGCGTCGTCCGCGTCGAAGACCGCATAGAGCGCCGAGGTGTCCAGGAACACGCGGTCGCTCATCGCCCGTAGGCCTCCGCCAGGTAGTCGTCGTGCCGCTCGGAGACGTCACTGCGCCCCGAGCGGAACATCCCGGCTATCTGGGCGGCCGCCTGCCGGGTGGCGACCCCGGCGGCTCTCCCGGGTTCTTGCTCCAGATACAGGTCGAGACTCCTGCGGATGACCTCCGCCATGGATATCCCGGACCGCCTGGCCGCCTCGGCCGCGCGCCGGCTCTGCTCCTCGGTGAGTTGGATCTGAGTGCGGACCATCACTGCCCCCATCACTGTAATCACATCATACAGCGATGATAACACCCGCCTCGGACAGCACCGGCGCACGGCGGCCGCGAAGGCGCCGCCCAGCCCACCAGTTTGAAGCGAAGATCTGCGCTGACGTTCAAGTGACGGACACCGGGCGCCTGCCCGGAGCGCGTGAGAGTAGCGCACTCGCGCTCGTGCGCGCCGGGAAGGTGCCCGGTGTCCCTCGCTTCAGAGTCGGAACAGAACTTTCGCGTTGTCCTCGCAGACTGTGGCCTTCTCCTCGTCGGAGATCGGCAGACCCTTGATGAAGTCGATGCCCAGGTGCATCTGCTCGAACGGGTAGTCCGTGGCCAGGACGATCTTGTCCAGACCCAGGGCGTCGCGCGTGCACACGTAGGCCGCGGGCAGGTAGTTGCCGCTCGACGTCACCCACAGGTTGTTCTTGACGTAGTGGCTGGCCAGTTCCTTGCTGCCCGGGCCGATGTCCTCGTTGGGCTCGCAGTAGCCCTGGCGGTAAGCGGTGTCCACCCGGTCGAGCAGGAAGGGGATGGCCTCGCCGAAGTGGCCGAGGATGACCTTGAGCTTCGGGAACCGGTCGAACACCCCGCGGTGGATCATCCGCAGGAACACGTACATCACCTCGGTGCCGAAGCCGAACGTGGGGCCGGCCAGGCAGATGCCGAAATCCCGGAGCTCGGGGATCATCGGGGCGGTGGGATGCAGATACACGGGGACGTCCAGCGCCTCCGCGGCCTCGAGGATGGGCCAGTAGCGTTTCTCGTCCAGATACGAATCGCCGAAGTTCGAGTGGGTGTGCCAACCCTTGAAGCCCAGGTCTTTGACGCACCGCTCGAGTTCGCGGACCGCCTCGGCCGTCTCCTTGACCGAAACGGTCGCCATGCCGGCCAGCCGGTCGGGGTAGGCGGCGATGTAGTCGGCGAGCCGGTCGTTGGCGTCGCGGGCCACCTTGGTGGCGGTCGGCGGATCGAGCGGTTCGACGCCCGGCGCCGTCAGCGAGAGGATGGCGAAGTCGACACCGGCCTCGTCCATCCCTTTGATGCGGCCCTCCCCCATGTCGGCCAGCTTGGGCCCGGCGCCCGTCTTGCCTATCGGGATGATGGCGTCGTCCCAGTACGCAAGCCCCTTGTCGACGACGCGCGGGACCGCGGTGCGGGTGCGCAGCGTCTCCATGTAGAGCGGAGTCGAGAAATGATGCTCGGTGTCGATGGTCCTCATGCGCCGTCTCCTATCGGATCGTCCCCTCGGGACAATCCTACCGCACGAGGTTTCGCCGCGCGTGCTACTCCTCGCCGGACACCAAGAGCATCGGCGTCTTCTTGATCAAATGGATGACGTGCTCCGTGACGCTGCCGAAGACGAACTTGCTGATGCCGGTCTTGCCGCGGGTGGCCATGCAGATGAGTTGCGGCGGGTTCTCCTTGAGGTACTCGATGATGGCCGGCGCCGGTTCTCCCACCAGCACCTCCGTCGACACCGTGATGCCCGGCTCCGCGATGCGCTCGGCCACCGCGGCGAGATAGCCCTTGAGCCGCGCGTACGCCTCCTCCTTGTCCCTCACCTGGGCCCTGGTGACGCTGATGAGGCCCACGTCCAGGACCCCCACCAGGACGATCTCCGCCTCCGCGCCCCGCTGGCGCGCGACGGCGAGCGCGTGCGGGAGGGCGGCCTCTGCCAAGGGCGAGCCGCTCAGAGGCACGACCAGCCTGCGCTTGGGCAACGCGTCCGAAATGATCTCGTCCCTGACCTCCGAGGGCACCAGCCAGACGGGCACGCGGGAGGCATGGAGCACCTTGCTGGCCACCCCGCCGATGTCGTCCCATTCCTTCACCCCGGAATGCCCGTGGGTGGACATCAGGATCAGATCGACGTCGTTGGCGTCCACGTACTTCAGGATCTCTTCGGCCGGGTAGCCCACCACGACGGTCCCACGTGCCTTTATGCAGCTGGCGGCGGACGCGTCGGCGAGGCTGTAGCGCAACTGCTCGGCGCCGGTGCACAGCAGCTCGGCCCTGTGCTCGATGTACGCGCGCCGCATGGGCAGTTGCTCGGCTTCGGACGGGCTGCAGACGTGGAGGAGTTCGAGGTCGAGGTCGAGGCGGGCGGAGAGTTCCTGGGCGTACTTGAAGACGACTTCCGCCAATTCCGACCCGTCGAGGAGTACCAGCATGTTCTTGTACATGCGACGCCTTCCCTTCGATGAGGCTCAGACGCTTGGCCACCATCATCGTACACCCGCGCGACCGGGTTCCGGTGGAGCACCGCAGCCCTCGCCGCCGGACCTCGCCGTGGCCGTGCCGCCGGACCTCGGCGCCCGGTCCCCGCCCTCGCCGCCGCACTGCTCCCTCGCCGCCGCCGCGTTTGCGATACATTACTGCGACAGTCATCCTTTTAGCCCGGAGGGGCCGATGACCGATCCTGGCCAGCAGACGTCCGGTGGGGGCGCCGCGCAGCGAAGCCGCGGCCGTGTCCCGTTGCCCGACGACGCCACGGTGGCCGTCATCGGTGGGGGCCCCGCCGGCTCCTTCTTCGCCATGCGACTCCTCAATCGAGCCCGGGCCGCCGGCAAGACCGTCCGGGTGGTCATCATCGAGAAGAAGACCGAACTGGCCTTCTACCAGCCCGAGTTCCACTGCGCCTGGGAAGGCTGCAACTACTGCGCCGGCGGCATCTCACCGCGGCTGGCCGACATCCTGGCCCAGGAAGGGCTCACGCTGCCCGAGGACGTGGTCGAGAGCCATGCCCAGGAGGTCGTGGTCCACGGCGACTGGAAGAGCGTCCGCCTGCAGGTCCCGCACGGCCGGGAGATGCTCTCCGTGTTCCGCGGCACCCGGCCCCGCCAGCGCACAGGGCGCTACCACAATTTCGACTCGTTCCTGCTCGAACAGGCAATCGATGCCGGAGCGGAGGTGATCACCGGCGAGGCGGTCCATATCGCATACAGCGACGGCCTTCCGGTGGTGGTGTACCGGACCTCCGAGGACGGCGACGACCCGGGAGAGACCGTACGCGCCGATTTCCTCGCGGTCGCGGGAGGAGTGAACCGCTCCCCCGGGATGGACCTGGCGTCCGACCCGCTGCTCGTCGAGTTGCGGGCCCTCATACCCGGGATGAAGCCACCCCGGGTCAGGCCGGCCCTCATCGCCGAGATGCAGGCGGTCACCCGGGAGCCCGGCGCTCTCAACGCCGTCGAGGACGAGGTGCACTTCTGCCAGTACGGGTCCAAGGAGCTCCACATCGAGATGTCGTCGCTCATCCCCAAGCACGATTGGGTGACGGTCGTCATCTTGGGCGAGAGCATCGACAAGGCCAAACCGTCCGAGTTCCTCGACATCATGCAGAAGTTCGTGGACCTGCCCCACATCCACCGTCTCCTGCCTCCGGGAGTCCGACTCCGCCCGGGCTGCTCCTGCCATCCGAACATGGCGGTAGGAGCCGCGGGCAGGCCGTACGGGGAGCGGCTCGCCCTCATCGGCGACCTGGCCGTGTCCCGCCTCTACAAGGACGGCCTCTTCTCGGCCTGGACCACCTCGGCAGCGCTCGCCGACTGCCTCGTCGACACCGGTCTGGACCGCGCCAGCCTGCGCAAGAGGTACGCGCCGGTGGTCCGTGGGTTCGGCAGGGACAACGTGTACGGCCGCACGATCTTCGCGATAAGCCGGGCCATCTTCTCGCACCCCGCCATGAGCCGCATCCTCTACCAGGCGGTCCTCAGCGAACGGCGCCACACCTACGAGGAGACCTGGCGGCTGGCGCCCATCCTGTGGCAGATAGCAAGCGGCGACGAGACCTACCGCCACATCTTCGGGGCGATGCTCCATCCGGCGGCCCTCTGGTCGATACTCACCGGCGGGCTGCTCACCACGGCGCGGAACCTGGCCGCGGAACGGTTGTTCGGGCTGGACTGGACCGGCGTCGGCCGCCACCAGACGGGCGTGTCGATAGAGGAGCGCGAGCAGAAGCGCACCGAGATCTTCTCGGCGCTGGGACTGGAGCCCCCGGCCCACTCCCCCGAGATGGAACGGGTCTACTCCATCCGCATCCGCGCGAGCGCGGAGACCATCTTCCGGCAGCTGGGCAGGTTCGGGGACCCGGAGCGCGAGTACCTGTGGCCGCGCTTCCTCTCGGTACGGCGGGTCTCCGGCCGGCCCAACGAGCCCGGCACGATCATCCGGTACGACGTGGGGCCCGGATGCGGCGGCCGCGACCCGCGGCACTGCCACCCCGTCGTGTCGTTCTCGGTGAGGATCGAGAAGAACGTGCCCGGGAGGTATCTCCTCTACCGGATCATCAACGGCTTCGGCCGGGACGGCGTCTTCTCGTTCGACGTTCTGCCGGTGAAGGAAGGTGTCCAACTCCTCAGCATCTACGTGGGGTTCGACTTCCACAGGGGCAAGGGCCCGCTCGAACGCGTGGGATGGTGGCTGTTCCGGGCCCTGTTCCCGAGCTTCGCCCACGACGTGGTGTGGAACCATTCGCTGTGCCGGATACGCTATCTGGCCGAGATGGAGGACCACCCCATGGATACGGCCGAGACGGGACCCGCCTGAGGCGGTCTCGCGCGTCGCGTCGGCCATGCGGCGCAGCGTACCTGGCCACTTGCAAATCCCGCCGAAGAGACGATAATGGCGGCATCAGAAAAGATGCTGAAAGCTAACAATTTTGCTTTCACAAAAAAGGCCGGGGCCCCGGGGGACCTGCTTGAACGGCAACGACCGACCCATCGCGTTCCATCACGTCAGCTGCGTCGTGGCCGATCTCGACCGCAGTGTGGCCTTCTACTCCGGCCTGCTCGGGCTGGAGGTGAGGTCGCGCACCCGGTGCGACATGGGCCAGTTGCGCATCGCCGGGACGGATATCGAATGGACGGGGAGCGGCGCCGACTGGTCCACCGAACCCGTCGACGTGGTGCTGCTGGAACTCGGGGGGATCCGCATCGAGCTGGCGCAGCCGCTCGACCCGGAGAGCGTCGTCTTCGACCGCCTGCGCCCCGGCGGTTTCCACGTGGCGCTGCGCGTCCCCGACGTCCGGGAACTCCGCCAGAAGCTCGAGACCGCCGGCGTGCGGTTCGTCACTCCCCTGCTGGTCTTCCCCGAGGAGGGGCGCAGGCCGTGGGTGTGGTGCCGGTGCGAGGACCCGGACGGGTACGAGGTGGAACTGGTCGAGGAGATGCCGGTGAGCTACCAGCTGGAGCGGATGGCGGAACGCCTCCGGGAGGCCCGTGCGCAGCGCGGCCTCACGCTCAAAGAGGTGGCCGCCCAGAGTTCCATCAGCGCCGGGCATCTCAGTCAGGTTGAGCGCGGAGAGACGGTGCCGTCGGTGCCGACGTTGCTTGCCATCTCCTCCGCTCTGGGCGTGTCGCCCGATTATTTCTTCAGGACTAACTAGGACGGGTCTGTAGTGAGAACAGGGGGTCTGGAAGTGTCATCTGTCGAACAAGCGCGAGCAGTGGCGCTCGACGTCATCGGATTGACGGTGAACGGCGAGCCGTACCAGTTGCCCGTCGAGCCGCAGTGGACGCTGCAATACGTGCTCGCGGACAAGTTGGGGCTCACCGGCACCAAGGAGTTCTGCGCCGAAGGCGCGTGCGGGGCATGCAGCGTGATCCTGGACGGCCGGGCCGTCCTCTCGTGCATGGCGCTCGCCATCGAGTGCGACGGGGGCGTCATCGAGACCGTCGAGGGGATCGCCCGAGCCAACCACCCACTCATCGACGCGTACGTGAAGTACAGCTGCATGCAGTGTGGTTTCTGCACGCCGGGCTTCATCGTCACGGCGAAGGCCCTGCTCGACCGCAACCCCGACCCCACCCTGGACGAGATCAAAGAGGCCATGGTCGGCAACCTCTGCCGGTGCGGCACCTATCCCGCCCACCTGCGGGCCATCACCGAAGCGGCCAAGGTGCTCCGGGGCGTGGTCGAGGCGGACAGCGCCAAGACGCCGGCGCCCACTCTCGTCAACTCGGCCATCGGCGCCCGCGCGGCCGGCATGGCCGCCGGCGGCACCGAGGGAGGCGAGTGACCATGAGCGACCGCAAGAAGATGAAGGTCGACCAGACCGAGCAGATGCTCGAGTCCTTCGACAACAAGATCGCCGACCCGCATCAGCTCGCCGAATACAACGTCATCGGCAAGCGGGTGCTCCGCACCGACGGCCTCGAGAAGGCCACGGGCTCGGCCCGCTACACCATCGACATCCAGCTTCCGGGCATGCTGCACGCCCGCCTGCTCACCTCGCCCTATCCGCACGCATCCATCAAGAGCATGGACACCTCCGCGGCCGAGCGGCTTCCCGGCGTCCGCTGCGTCCTGCGCTACGACGACCCCGAACTGCAGGTGGGCGTCGCCACCGGCGGCCACGAACTCAACGCGGAACTGCCACTCCCGAGCGCGGTCCACTTCGAGGGTGAGGAGTGCGGCGCCTTCGTCGTCGCCGACACCGAGGCGATCGCCGAGGACGCGCTCAAGCTCATCAAGGTGGAGTGGGACCAGAGGCCGTTCGTCCTGGACGAGGTCGCGGCCATCGAGCCCGGGGCGCCCATCTCGGAGCCGCGGAAGTTCCCCGATTCGAACATCTCCACCATCTACAACGAAGTGCACGGCGACGTGGAGAAGGGCTTCGCAGAGGCCGACAAGGTCGTCGAGTTCAAGTGGAGCTTCGGCTACAACACCTGGGTCGGCCCCGAGCGGCCGTGCGGCGTGTGGCGCTGGAACGGCGACTTCGCCGAATGCTGGGTCAAGCAGCAGAGGCCGCACATCGCCAAGCGCGCCATCTCCACCTGGTTCGGCGGCATCCCGATGAGCAAGATCGACCTGCACTGCCCCTACCAGGGAGCGAGCTTCGGCGGCTGGAGCCAGATGTCCTGGAACCTCGGCGGCACCTACCTGGCGGCCGTCGCCTCCAAGCGGACCGGCCGGCCGGTGAAGTGGGCGTTCAACCGCCGTGAGGACTTCTACGGCGGCAACATGGACTCCGGCACCTTCTACGTCAAGGTGGGCTTCAAGCTCGACGGCACCATCACCGCCGTCTCCCAGCGGGGCATCACGGTCAACCAGGACCTGCCGGTGTTCGGCATCGTCGCGCACCTCATCGAGAACACCAAGATCCCGCACGTGGCCGGGCGCACCGAGGCGGCCCGGGTCAACAAAGGCCCGACGGTGCCCACCCGCTGCGAGATGAACATCAACTGCTACACGGTCGACCTGGTGTTCAACCACGTCGCCGACGCACTGGGGATGGACCCGGTGGAGATCGCCCTCCTCAACGACGGCGCCGAGGGTCACGACATCGACTGGCTGAACGGCAAGAAAGCCGAGATCGGCTTCCCGGTCCGCGACAGCTTGCGCGAGTGCGTCACCGCCGGCAAGGCGGCCATCGGCTGGGACGAGAAACGGCACGCCCCGGGCACCAAGAAGCTGCCCAACGGCAAGATGCACGGGCTGGCCTTCACTTGGACCCATGAATGGGACGACTCCGCCGGTTCCAGCGAGATCGCCATCCAGTTCGAGCGCAACGACGGTTCGGTGACCATCATGTCCTGCCGGGCGGACGTAGGCGTGAACGCGGAGACCGCCTACTGCCAGATAGCCGCCGACGAACTCGGGGTGCCCTTCGAGTGGGTGCGCTTCAAGCACCAGGAGGACACCGGCTTCTTCGCCATGACCCCGGATACCTCCACCAACCTGTCCATCAACGGCTGGGCGGTCAAGCACGCGGCCCGCATACTCAAGCAGCGGCTCCTCGAGGAGGCGGTCGCTCCCCGGGCCAAGACCCAGCTCGCCGAGTATCCGCCGGCGTTCCCCGGTCTCGAGCCCGACGACCTGGATGTCAAGGACGGGTTCATCTACGAGAAGGCCGACCCGAGCCACAAGATGAGCATCGCCGACTTCGTCGGCCCGAGCGGCGCCCAGGGCCCCATCACCGGGACGGCGGGCGAGCCGTTCTTCACCTCCACCGAAGAGGGTCTGGCCTATCCGCTGCGCGGCACGCCGCCCCTCTTCGAGTCCGGCTGGCACCTGCAGCGCGGCTGCTACCTGGGAGTCCGGCTGCGCTTCTGCCGCCAGGCGTACTTCATGGAAGTGGAGGTCGACACCGAGACCGGTCACGTGGACATCCAGAAGGTGGTCACGGTCAACGACGTGGGCAAGGTGATCAACTGGGACGGCTGTGAAGGCCAGGCCTACGGCGGCGCCATCATGGCCATCGGCCGCGGGATGACAGAGGAGATCGTCTGGGACCCGCGCACCGGCGTCATGCTCAACGGCAACCTGCTCAACTACAAGATCCCGACGATGATGGACTACGGCGACATCGAGACCATCATGGTGGAGACCCAGATGGGCTACGGCCCTTACGGCTCCATCGGCATCGGTGAGGACGTGGCCACGGTGCTCCCGGCCCTCATCGGCCCCGCGGTCCAGAACGCCATCGGCGTGTGGATCGACGATTTCCCGATAACCCCCGCCCGGGTCCTCAAGGCCCTCGGGAAAGCCTGAGGAGAGGAGGAGAGATGAAGAAGTTCAAGCACGTCACTCCTCGCTCGGTCGAAGAGGCCACCGCCATCCTCGAGGAACACGGCTGCAAGGCGCGCATCATCGCCGGAGGCACCGACCTGCTCGGTGAGATGAAGGACCGCATCCTGCGCGACGGCGACTACCCCGAAGTGCTGGTGAACATCAAGCGCATCGCCGATCTGGACTACGTCCGCGACGGCGACGGCACCCTCAAGATCGGTGCGCTCACCAAGCTCGAAGACCTGGCCAAGAACGACCTGGTGCGCCGGAGTTACCCGGCCCTGGCGGAAGCCGCCCACCGCACCGCGTCTCCCCACATCCGGGAGATGGGCACCGTGGCCGGCAACATATGCCAGAACAACCGCTGCTGGTATTACTGGGCGCTCGACAACAGGTTCGACTGCCTCCGCAAAGGCGGCAACGCCTGCTACGCGCTGACCGGCGACGCCCGCTACCACTCCATCTACGGTGCGGCCCGGGTGGCGCAGACCGCCTGCTCGCGAGCCTGCCCCAACAGCATCGACATGGCTTCGTATCTCGGCAAGATCCGCGAGGGTGACACCGTCGCCGCCGCGCAGATCCTGCTGAAGCAGAACCCTCTCCCCTCGGTGACCGGCCGGGTGTGCCCGCACACCTGCGAGACCGACTGCGCTCGCGGCGAGTTCGACGAGGCGGTGTCCATCCGCGAGGTGGAGCGCCACCTCGGCGACCAGATCCTGGACGCGCCCGCTGACTACTACCGCGCCCCCGCCAAGACCACCGGCAAGAAGGTGGCGGTCGTGGGCGCGGGGCCGGCCGGCCTGTCCGCGGCGCACTACTTGCGCAGCGCCGGCCACGACGTGACCGTCTTCGACAAGATGCCCGAGGCGGGCGGCCTGCTCAACTACGGCATCCCGCAATACCGCCTGCCCCGCGACGTCCTGCGCAAGCAGGTGGGCGCCATCGAGAGCGAGGGCGTGACCTTCGAGTTGGGCGTCGAGGTGGACCAGGCCAAGTTCGCGGCATTCCAGAAGGACTTCGATGCGATATTCCTGGGCACCGGTGCGTGGCAATCCACCCCGGCCGGCGTGCAGGGTGAGGCGTGTCTCACATCGGGCACCGAGTTCCTCCGCAGCCAGAAGCTGGACCCCGAGGAGATGGCCGGCAAGAACGTGGTGATCATCGGGGGCGGCAACACCGCCATCGACGTGGCCCGCTCGCTGCTGCGCCTGGGCGCCAAGCCCACCATCATGTACCGGCGCACCAAGGCCGAGATGCCGGCCATCGCCGACGACGTGAAGCGGGCCGAGGAAGAGGGTGTCAAGTTCGAGTTCCTGACGACGCCGGTGGCCGCGGAAGCCACTGGAGCGGACACAGGAGAAGTCGAGCTCACCTGCTGCCGGATGGAACTGGGCGACCTCGACGCCAGCGGCCGGCCGCGGCCGGTCAAGGTGGAAGGCTCCGAGTTCGCGCTGCAGTGCGACGCAGTCATGACCGCCATCGTGGAGAAGCCGGACTACTCGTTCCTGCCGGCCGCCTACCTGGATGAGAAGGGCCGGTTGAAGATCGACCAGGCCAGCCATGCCGTGGCATCCGACGGCTCGGCCACCGGCGTGTACGCCGGCGGCGACTTCGTCACCGGCCCGGCCACCGTCGCAGCGGCCATCAACGCCGGCCACGAGGCGGCCCGGTCCATCAACACGTACTTGATGGGCGCCGGCGCGGCCCTGCCCGGCGAATCGGCCGACGGCAAGCCGGAGGCGGAGACCCCCGTCTGCACCATCGGCCAGGACTTCGCCAGTTCCTGCCTGCATTCGTCGGACCGGGTGGAAGTGCCCGAGCTCTCCCTGAGCGAGCGCGTGCGCAGCCTTACCGCCGAGGAGACGACCACGGTGGACCGCGAGGCCGTCAAGGCCGAGGCCGACCGGTGCTTCAACTGCGGATGCGTCGCCGTGAGCCCCTCGGACCTGGCCCCGGCCCTTATAGCCCTGGACGCCTCGATCAAGACGTCCAAGAGGACCGTGGATGCCGAGGACTTCTTCTCGGCGGGCGTGAACTCCAGCACGGTGCTGGAAGAGGGCGAGATGGTGGTCGAGGTCCAAGTGCCGGAACCGGCAGCAGGGACCCGCTCCACCTTCATCAAGTTCGCCAACCGCAAGTCCATCGACTTCCCGGTGGTGGACTGCGCCGCCGCCCTCGAGGTCGACGGCGGGGTGGTGAAGTCGGCCCGCATCTGCCTCAACTCGGTGTACGCCATCCCGACGCGGGTCTATGCGGCCGAGCGGCTCCTGGCCGGCAAGAAGATCGACGAAGCGACCGCCGAAGCAGCAGCCGACGCCGCCGTCGCCGATGCCTTCGCGTTGCTCAACAACACGTACAAGATCCAAATAGCGCGGACCCTGGTCAAGCGGGCCAT
>CAIQPS010000088.1 GCA_903873715.1 uncultured Actinomycetes bacterium | reverse complement strand
GTTCTCGAGGCTGCCCTTGGGAATGCCCAGTTTCAGGATCATGTATCGATATCCCCCGGTGGATAGTCTGAACGGACGGGAATTATAACCGCCCGGCGCGGCCCCGGCGCGCAGCGCCGGCCGCGGTCCCTGACGGCACGCGCCCCACCGAGGGCGTCCCGGCCCGGAGTTCCCCTCAGACCAGCCCCGCCTCGGCGTGCTTGGCGGCGATGGCCGCGGCGAGCGCATCGACCGATGCAAGGTCCTCCGCGGTCGGCAGGCCCTTCACCACCACCGGCTCGACGAGCTCGGCTTTCAGGTCCGCGACGGCAGCGATCATGCTCTCGAGGGCCTTGGTCGCCCAGCCATACGACACCAAAGCGGAGAAGAAGCGGGCCTTGGGCTTCAACTCGTCGGCGAGCATCAGCGCCGCCCTCATCAACGGGTGCGGCTGCTGGAGCACCGTCGGCGCCCCCGCGACGATGGTGGCGGCATCCACCAGCGAGAACGCGAAACGCCCGAGATCGGCACCCTGCAGGTCGAGCCGCTCCACCTTGATGCCCCGGTCCACGAGCGCCCCTTCGAGCCGGTCCACCATCACCTTGGTGCTGCCGTGCATGCTCACGTACGGGATGAGCACCAGGTTGTGTGGCGGGCCGTCGATCCACTCCCGGTACAGGTCGAACGCCAGCTGCGGCCGGCCGTACACCGGGCCGTGACTTGGTCCGATGAGCCGGGCTCCGAGCGGCTCCACCTTCTCCAGGTTCTTCCGGAGCATCGAGCCGAAAGGCATCATGATCTCGGCGAAATACCGCTTGGCGGCCGGCTGGATCTCCTCTTCGTCGCCGATGAGGTCGCTGGTGGCCAGATGCGAGCCGAACATGTCGCAGCTCAAGAGCACCCCGTCTTCCGGGATGAAGGTGGACATGGTCTCCGGCCAGTGGGCCCAGGGGGTGTAGAGGAACCGGAGCGTCTTGCCGCCGAGGTCCACCTCCTCCCCGTCCGCCACCGCCCGGACGATGTCCCCGGACACGTGGACATGGGTGGCCAGCATGTCGACCGCCCGGGAGCTGCACAACACCTGCGCCCCCGGGAAGCGCGCGAGCACCGCGGGCAGCGACCCGGAGTGGTCCTGCTCGACATGCTGCACGACCACGTAGTCAAGGCGCTGCAGATCCCCGAGATGCTCGAAGAGCACGGCGGTCATCGTCGGGTCGACCGTGTCGAAGAGGGCGGTCTTCTCAGCGCCGGTGACCAGGTAAGAGTTGTAACTCGTGCCCTGCGGCAGCGGGATGAGCATGTCGAACATCCGCCGGTCCCAATCGACGGCACCCACCGAGCGGATACCGGGAGCCAGCTCGCGCGGCTTCATGCAGCGGCCCTCCCCTCGACGCCGTGGCCGGCGGGACGGGCGGCGCGGCCCCTGTCCCCGGCCGCAGCCGGTTGATACCCGGGTGATAGTAGGCCAATATGGCGTCTTACCATGCCGACGCCTGCTTCTCTTTCCATGCGCACCATCCTGCGGACGTGGTGGCCTCTAGCTGCCAGTTGGTTGCTCATGGGCTTCGAAGGTCCGGCGGTGGCCTCTGTAGTGGCCCGCATGGCCGAACCCAAGATCAACCTCGCTGCCTGGGGCGGCGTCGTGTTCCCGCTTTCGCTGATGGCCGAAGCCCCGATCATCATGATGCTGGCGGCGTCCACGGCGCTATCCCGTGACTGGATATCTTACGTGAAGCTTCGGCGGTTCATGATGCGGCTGGGCGCATCCATGACCCTCATCCACATCATCATCGTCGCCACCCCCCTTTACTACGTCATCGTCCGCGACATCATCCACGCCCCGGAGGAGATCGTCGGACCGGCGCGTCTCGGTCTCTACATCATGATCCCGTGGACCTGGTCCATCGCATACCGCCGCTTCCACCAAGGTGTGATGATCCGATTCGGACATTCCCTCAAAGTCGGTCTTGGAACCCTCGTGCGCTTCTCCGCCGACGCGACGGTGCTGGCCATCGGGTTCTTCCTGACCGGCCTGCCGGGGATCGCCCTCGCCGGATGCGGCATGATCGCCGGAGTGGTGAGCGAGGCCTTCTACGTGCACGTGACCGTCCGGCCGACACTCAAGAACGAACTGAAGCCGGCTCCCGCCGCGGAGGTGCCGCTCACCACCAGGGCCATGCTCGATTTCTACATCCCGCTTTCGCTCACGCAGTTGCTGATGCTGGTGGCCAACCCCATCGGATCGGCGGCCATGAGCCGCATGCAACTGGCCATCGAGTCGCTCGCGGCGTGGCCCACCGCGGGCGCCGTCCGCTACATCACCGGCGGATTCGGCGGCGCCTACAACGAGGTGGTGGTGGCCCTGGTTGAAAGGGACAGGTCGTACCGGCCGCTCCGGGTGTTCGCGGTCTGCCTGGGCGTGGGCTCCACGGCCATACTGGCCCTGCTCACCATCCCGGCGGTATCGCACGCCATCTTCGCCCGGCTGATGGACCTCGCCGACCCGCTCCCGACGTTCATCCATCGCTGCACGTTCATCATGCTGCCTGCGCCTGCCATCGCCGTCTTCCAGAGCTACTTCCAGGGGATCATCCTGCACAGCCGGCGGACCCGGAGCATCACCGAATCGGTGGCCGTCTTCCTGGGAGTGGCCTCGGCGGCCCTCATCGGCGGCGTGGTGTGGGGCCGCATCACCGGGATCTACATCGCCATGGGGTCGTTCATCCTGGGCGAGTTCGTGCGGACGCTCTGGCTCTGGTGGCGCAGCCGCACGGTGCGCCGCGAGCTCAGGGCGCGCGACGCGGCGGCCTGGGCTGCCCTGGCCGAATCTCCTGAGATGGCGGGGTAGCGCGGGCTGCGTCCATCCCCCTCGGGCGCGCGCGATGCCGATGCCCGCGGCGATCTACCTCGCCCGCTCCTCGACCACCCGCTTGCGCATGTAGGGGATCAACCCTCCCGCATCCACGATGGCCTGCCGCGCCGGCGGCAGAGGTTCCGCGGCGTAGCTCGTGCCCGTGGTGGCGTTGACCACCTCGCCGTCCTTGAACTCCAATTCGTCGCCTTCGGCGGCCTCGATGCCGGGAACGATCACCAGGCGCAGCCCCAGGTTCACCGCGTTCTGGAGAAAGATGCGCGAGTAGTTGTTGGCGACGATGATGAGGTCCCACCCCTTCAGGCAGGAGGCAGCCTGCTCCCGGGAGGAGCCTGTGCCGAAGTTCCGGTCCGCCACGACCACGCCTCCCGGGGCGATCGCCCCGTCCTTCAACTTCTTGTTGAAGTCCAGGTCGGCGAAGCAGTACTGCGGCGTCTCGGTGGGCAGGACGGTCGCCATGAAGCGCCCCGGGTAGATGGCATCGGTGGAGACATCGTCACCGAGGCGGAGGACCACTTTGTGAGTCTCGGCGCCGGCCATCTCAGGCTCCTTTCCGAGGGTCGGTGATCTCGCCGCGCAGCGCGCTGACCGCCGTCGTGAGGGGCGACGCCAGATAGACCGAGGCGTTCGGGTTGCCCATGCGGCCCTTGAAGTTGCGGTTGGTGGTGGCCAGCGCCACCTCCCCGTCGCCGAGAGCCCCCTGGTGCACACCCAGGCAGCAGCCGCAGCCCGGGTTCATGATCACGGCCCCGGCATCCGCCAGGTCACTGAGGTACCCGCGCTTCTGCGCCTCCGACCAGATGCGCCACGATGCGGGGAACACCAGCATCCGGGTGTGAGCCGGCAACTTGTGCCCCTTGACGATCGACGCCGCGATCTCCAGGTCGTCCAGCCGGCCGTTGGTGCAGGAGCCGATCACCACCTGGTCAATCCTCGTTCCCGCCACCTCGCCCACCGGGACCACGTTGTCCACCGCGTGAGGCCTGGCCACCTGCGGGTCCAGCCTACTCACATCGATCTCGAGGGTCTTCTCGTACACGGCGTCCGGGTCGGGCAGGACGGCGGTGAACGGTCCGGGCGCGCAGGCCTCCTCGCGCAGATACCGGAACGTCTCCTCGTCGGCGGGCACGATGCCGCAGGTGGCGCCCGCCTCAACGGACATGTTGCAGAGCACGAAGCGCCCGGAGATGGACATGTGCCTGATGGCCCGCCCGTGGAACTCGATGACCCGGAAGTTGGCGCCCTCGGCGGAGATCATCCCGATGAGGTAGAGGATCAGGTCCTTGGGACCCACCCCCGGCTTGAACTCGCCGTCAGCCACCACCTTGATGGTGGGCGGCACCTCGACGTTGACCATCCGCCCGAGCGCCCAGACTCCGGCCATGTCCGTCGCCCCGACCCCTATGGCCATCGCCCCCATGCAACCGTGGCTGCTGGTGTGGCTGTCGGCTCCGGCCACCACCATGCCGGGATGCACGTAGCCGCTCTCAGCCATGATCTGATGGCAGATGCCGCCCTCGTCGCCGCGCACGTCGTGGAACTTGGTGATGCCCTGCTTCGCCACGAACTCGCGGATCTTCTTCTGGTTGGTGGCCGTCTTGGATGTCTCCGCCGGCACCCGGTGGTCGAAGATGATGGCGACCCTGCTCGGATCCCAGACGGTCGGCTCCAAGCCGGTCCCTTCGAAGATCTCGAAGAACTGGTTCATGATGAGGGCTGAGTTCTCGTGCGACATGGCGATGTCCACCGCCGGCTCCACCACCATGCCGGGCGACACTTCCGCCATCCCGGAAGCGCGGGCCAGGATCTTCTCGGCAACGGTCATTCCCACGGGCTTATCTCCTTTCCCACACGCAGGCCGGGCCGGGCCGCCGGGCGGCGCCGGCCGCCACGCAGGTCAACCGACGATCTTCTTGGACTCCCCATACTTGCTCTCCATGCGCTGCCGCGGAAGGTACTCGTCCTCCATGCACTTGTAGTCTTTCAAACCCACGAAGTCCGTATACTCCTCGAACCCGGTGATCCACTGGGTCTGGCCGGGCAGGATGCCGGTCGGCGAGGCCTTGAGGGCGGTGAAGAAGTCCATGAGGGCCTTGTGGGCCACCATGATGGACGCCACCGGGATGGATACCCGGCCGACACCCATGGCGGCCAGGTCCGGTACGGGGATGAGTTCGGTCTTCATGCCGCTGATGGCGTCCATGAGGTTGACCGACAGCGGGCCCTTGACCTCTTTGACCGCCCGCTCCACGTCCGCCCGGGTGCGGATGCCGTCGATGAAGCCCAGGTCGGCCCCGGCGTCGATGTAGAGATTGCAGCGGCGGATCGCCTCGTCGAGCCCCAGAGGGCCGGCCGCATCGGTGCGCGCGTTGATGATGAAGTCGCCGTCGAG